>NZ_JAQYXC010000262.1:0-222698 GCF_036322365.1 Streptomyces sp. SP18CS02 | reverse complement strand
CGGAGCACGCGACGCGTCCGCCTCATCCATCGTCGGGAAACCCCAACGCCGCTCCGCATCCGTCGCCCAGAACTTCCCCAGGATGTCCCCATGGATCGCGAACGCCACATCCGGACGCCACAGAATGATCCCGTTCTGGAACAGCTGGAAACGCCCGCCGAGGGAGGCTGCCTCCTCGGCCCGGACCGGACCGCCGAGCACACCGCCCGGACCGCCCATGGCGCCGTACTTCGCCCCGATCGTGCCGTACGGCTGGAACGCCTCGTCCCGCATCGCGCGGGCGATGCCCTCTGCCTGGTCGTACCGCTCCGGGTACGCAGAGCGCTGCACGGCCTGGGCGAGCTGCCCCGGGGTGCTGCCCTCCATGCCGGGCTCCATCCGGAGGGCCACTTCGAAGAACTTGTTCGCCGCGTAGTCGACGTCCATCACCTGCTCGGGCGTGCCCCAGCCCTGTGAGGGGCGCTGCTGGAAGACCCCGAGCGAATCACGGTCGCCGCAGGCCAGGTTGTTCATACGGGACTCGACCCAGCCCGTCTCGAAACCGGCGAGCATCACCTTGGCGGACACGTTCAGACGCTGGCCGACCTCGTAGACCTTTCGGGTCACCGCGATGTCCCGGTCGGACGGGATGGAGCAGTACGCCTCGGCGGGCGCGGCGTGGTTCAGGGGGCCGGGGATGTCCGTCGGGTCCTGCGCCCGTGCCGGGCCAGCCAGGGCGGTCGTGGCGGCGAGGGCCAGCAGGAGCGTGATCAGTGCGCCCGCTCGCGGTCCCGGTCTCCTCCTCCGCCCCGATCCCGATCCCGATCCGGGTCCCGATTCCGATCTCGTTCCTGTTCCTGTTCCCGTTTCCGTTCCCGTTCTCGTTCTCGTCGCAGGTCTCGGTATCGCTCGTCGTGCAACGGCGCTGTTCATGCGCCTCCTCCTGAGGGAAGGGTGGTCGGTGAGTGGGCGCGGGCCCTGCGGCCGTTGTGGCGAAGGGCCCGCGCCGGGTACGCGGCTACGGGTTGATGCCGTCGTACTGGAGCACCCGGTACGGCGACTGTCCGAGTTGTCCGTTCCACTGCGACACGATCAGCGTGAGCGATGTCGCACTGGCGCTGCCCGGATGGATGTAACCGCCGTACAGGAAGGGGAGTTGCGGCTTCCCCCAGTGACTGGGCGGCCAGGCCGCGTCGCCGACGATCTGCGGCTTGGGGGCGCTCCACACGGCGTCGGGCCGGGGGGCGGTGCGGGTGCTGATCGAGTAGTCGGCCACGTCGAAGTAGCTCATGCAGTAGGTGCCGCCGATCCGCTTCACCGAGAACTCGCCGATGTTGTTGCCGGTGAGGATGGCGGTGGGCGGGGCGGCGGTGGTCCACTGCCAGCGGCCCTCGTGGTGTGCCCAGTTCTGCTGGGCACCGAAGTTCCCGGCACGGAAGTCGTCCGGCCAGATGCGGAACAACTGGATGGCCCCGCCGTCGGCCGTGTTCATGTGGCTGCCGTTCCAGCGCTTGGAGAAGATGTACAGCCACCCGTCGGGGTCGATGCCCGCGAACGACCACATGCCGTACATGGACTGGTTCACGCCCTGGGTGTCGCCCGCCCAGTGGTACGGGTAGTCATGCCACGTCACGCCGTGGTCGTCCGAGTAGGCCACGCCCGACATCAGTGAACCGTCGTACCCGGCGGGCGGCTTCCACACGGCGACGGACGTGTACTGGATGTAGGTGCGCCCGCCGAACTCGATGCAGTCGTTCGGGATCCGGCTGACCTCCATGCCGTGCCCGTTGTCCTGGTCGTGCCGGTAGTCGAACAGCTGCCGCGCACGGCCGCCGGTGGGCATGGCCCAGGTGAACGAGATCGGTGTCGCGCCGGAGGCGTCGAACCGCGCCTGGTTCAGCATCAGCGGGGAGCCGAGGTACTCACCGCTGAGTCCCGGTCCGGCCCAGGCGTCACCGAAGACATAGCCCCAGCTGTTGTCGTGCTCCCGGTAGTAGGGGATGGCGAGGTCCCCCGAGCCGAGCCCCTGCGCGGCGGCCGAGTCACCGGGCTGTTCGCACAACGGCGTACCGCGCTGCGCCAGGGCCCCGACGCCGGCTCGGGGAGCGGCGGCGGCGTGGGAGGCCGTCGCCCCGGCCACGCCCGCGCCCAGGGCGACGCCCGCCCCGGCCCTGAGCAACGACCTGCGGGACACCGGGGGGCGGTCCGGCTGTGAAGGGATGGACATCGATCAGACCTCCGGGATGTGTCGGGATATCGGGTGTGCGGTGAGGGGCGCGGCCCGGCGGGCGCGCGGCTGCCGGGCCGCGCACGTCCCGTGGCGCCTGTGAAGTACCGCACAGGGGTGATGAGTCCGAAACCGGCCTCGCTTCGCACGCGGAACGGTTGGATGTCCTCATGGTTGTCACGGCCCAAGCACCCGCTCAGGCCCTGCCGGCGAACCGTGCCGGGCCCCTTCGGACCGGACCCGCGTCCGGACGCGTCGGCATGGAGCGTTCCGGCCGCCGCGTCCGGTCCACCACTTCTGTGGCGGGCCTCGCGCCTGTCCGGCACGACGCCCCCCGGTGCGGGGCCGACGCCGCGTCCGGCGCCTGCCGCATCCAGTACAGCGGCCACGACGACGGCAGCGTTCGGCCGTACCGGCGCAGTCGCCGTCACTCCGCCGCGGGCGTGACCATCCGGGCATCCGGGCACGTACTTCCTTCCGTTCAGCGGCTCGGGCCGACCCGGGCTGTCACGTTCACGCCGGTCCGTACGGGGGTCTTCCTCGGTTCGGCCGGCGCGGGAGGGCGAGTGCGCGGGAGGGGGCGACGGCCCACGCGAATACCGCCGGACCCGTCGCCCGTCGTGTGCGAGGCCCATTGAATCCGGTGGTGGACGCCGTGTCCCGGCACGATGGCCTCGTCGGACAGACGCCGGACAATCTCCGGACATCGCGGCTCCCTCGCACCGTCCGGCGCACCGGGCTCCAGGTGAACCAGACCGTCCATGGACAGGGAGGAACGAGAGGTGGGACGCCAGGAACAGCCGCTGGACCCTTTGGAGGGTCCACTGGCCCGATTCGCCTACGACTTACGGGAGCTGAGGCGCCGGGCCGGCAGCCCGCCCTATCGCCGGCTCGCCACCCGCACCCATTTCTCCGCGTCCACCCTCGCCGCTGCCGCCGCCGGCCAACGCCTGCCGAGCCCCGCCGTGCTGGCCGCGTTCGTGAGCGCCTGCGGTGGCGACCCGGACGAGTGGGAGCAGCGCAGGATCCTTACGCACAGCCTCATCACCGGACCGGGCCAGGCGCCTTCGGCCGAGGGGGCCCCGGACACCCGCGAACCCGGAGTGCCGCCCGGCCCGACCGAGGCGTCCAGCCCGGCGGCACCACCCGGTGCGGAGCGGCCCGCCACGGAGACGTCCGGGAGGGCGGAGTCCGGGAGGGCGGAGTCCGGGAGGGCGGAGTCCGGGAGGGCGGAGTCCGGGAGGGCGGAGTCCGGGGCGGATGCATCTGCCGTGGCGGAGCCGGCCGCCGTGGCGGAGGCATCCGGGAGGGAGGAACCGACCGGAGCGGGTGGAACCCGGACGCAAGGACGCGGCTTCCTCGGCATACCGCGCCGGCCGGCGTCGCGCCGTTCCGCCGGAACGACCGCCGTCATGGCCGCCGTGGCACTGCTCTGCGCGTCCTTACCCGGTGACTCGGCGTCGCCGAAGACCGCTCCGCGTCCGGACCGGAAGCAGGACACGGCCGGCTCCGCCGCGCAGGCCCGTACGCGCGAGGACGCCCGGTGGCTGCGGACGGACGCCGACATCCCCCGGCGCTACCGCCCCCTGATCATCCAGGCCGGCACCCTGTGCGGCCTCCCGGAGATCAGCCCTGCCCTGGTGGCCGGCATACTCGAGGCCGAGAGCGGGTTCGACGCCGCGCTCAGCGACCCGGCGAAGGACGAATACGGCATCGCCCGTTGGACCCCGCGCGTGCTCCGGTACTACCTGCCGCCCGACCGGCAGCACACGGTTCCCCGACCGCCGTTCAGCCCCGAGGACTCCATCGCCGCTCTGGGCAGGATGCTCTGCGCCGTCGCTCCCGATCTCGAAGGCGTCCCCGGTGACCCCGGCCTCAACCTGGCCGCCGCCTACCGCACCGCCACCTGGATCGTGCAGCAGCAGGGCCCAGAACTCCGACGCGTCCAGCCCTACCTGAACCGGGTCCGCGCCAACGTCCTGCGCTACAGCCCGTCGCCGGATCCGGCGTGAGCGGCCCACCGGGCGCCATGCGCGCCGGAGGCCGCACGGGCCGGGAGGCCGTCCGGCCGTGAGGGGCACCCCGGGCGGGCGTCGCCGGTCCGTACGCCCCCGGGGGGCACCCGCCGACGACGGCCCGCACGTCGGGCCGCCGGGGCACCCCGCCCGGTGTCGCCCGGCGCCCGCCCGGACCGCCCGGGCCGCAGGGGCCGCACCGCCTTCCGGGCTCCGGCACGGGGACGACCGCGGAGCGAAACCGCTGAGACCCCGGTGGGCACGATGCGGTCGCCGTGCCGGTTTCACATGCGGTACGAGAAGCGCAAGGCGCCTCCCTCCTCCCGGTAGACGCCGCGGCCACGTGCGCTGAACGGGTTGGGAAGCACATGGACCCCCAGTCCTTCCGGGTCGAGCACCGAAGTGATCGCGAGTATGCGCCACCTCTCACTGCCCGCGAACCGCTGCGCCGCCCTCACCTCGCTCTCCCCCAGTTCGATCTGGCCGCCCTCTCCCTGTGTCGCCTTCACCTCGTACATCAGCGGGTGCCTGCCCGAGCCGACCCTGAAGTCGAAGCCCAGGGTGTCGTCGCCCGGCGAGCCGGGGAACACGCTCCGCCGGTTGGACGACACCCAGCTGGTCTCGTTCACCGCCTCATGCTGCTCACGCAGCCACCGGTAGGCGAACCACTCCCCGATGAACCCGATCGCCCGGCGTTGGGCCGCGGACAGCCCCCGGTCCACGGCCGGGTGACGGCCCGGCCGCGGGGAGCCCGTCGGCCCGCCTGTGCGGGCCCTTGGTTCCTGAAGGGCCGCGAAGCCCCTGCGCCCCTGGACGATGCCCGGGCCGGCCTCCAGCACGCGCTGGAGTTCGCTCGCCAGCTCGGTGAAGTCACCAGCGGCGACGTCCATCTCGGTGCCCCCGAAGGAGATGACGCTCCTGCGACGTACACGCTCCTCACGTGCCCGTTCGGCGTCGTCCCGGACACGATCGAGGTCCTCGGCGGTGAGCCCATGGGCCGTTGCGTCCAGGGTCGGCGGCATCCCGGCGGGCCACTGCCCCAGGGCCTCCAGCCAGGCCAGGACGTCATCGGCGGTGAGATCGCGGAAGTCCAGGGCGCCGGCCCTGTCCAGCAGCGTCGTGATCTCCACGGCCGGGTCGGGCGCGGCCAACGCCGGCGGCAGGCGCTTGCGGGCGGCGTTCACCAGGGCCACGGCTTCGCCCGTCAGGCCGCGCACCAGCGCACCGTTGCGGCTGCGCACCGGTTCCAGGGCGGGCAGACGCTCCCCCTGGAGGGGCGCGCTGCGACCGAGCCGGCGGGTGAGCTCGTCCTCGATGTGGGACCGCAGCGAGGCCACATCGGCGTGCTCCTTCGTCAGCGCCCAGGAGTCGGGGGCCCCGATCCATGTCAGGGAACGCAGTCCGGGCCAGTCGTCGGCCGTCGGCCGGCGTCCGTCGAAGCGGTCCAGAACCGCCCACCGGAGCCGGTCCACGAGCCGGCTCCGGTGCAGGTCGACATGGAGACGGACCGCCTCCTCGTGCGATTCGGACCGGCTGATCGGCCGGTACGGCGGCCCCAGCCCCGTCAGTGTCCGGTTGAACTCCGCGAAGTCGATGCCCGCCGCGGCACGCAGTTCATCGACGTCCCGCGCGATCCGTGCGGCAGCCACCAGGTCCTTCGGCTCCAGCGGGAGTGCGTCGCGGTGGGGGACGAGCAGCGTGACGAGCTCCCGGCTGTCGGTGGGCGGCGGGTCCAGGAGGTCCCGGGCCCGCGGCTCGCCCAGTATGTGCGCCAGCACGGGCAGGCAGCGCTCCAGTACCCCGGCGACCGACCCGTCGAGGCGTCGGGCCGTCTCCTCCAGTTGCGCGGCGGAGATCCCGAGGGCCCGGGCGAGCACGTCCTCGGACGGCGTGGCGATGTCGCTGTAGGCGGTGCGCAGTTCATGGGCGGCGAGCCGCAGGCGCAGCGCCGCGGAAGGCTGCCCCGCCAGCTGGGCCGCCGCCTCGGCGAGCCGTCCCACCGCCTCCCAGTCGAGCGCTCGGGCCGCTTCCCGGGGGGCGAGGATCAGGGGCCTGCGGACGCCCGGCAGGGGGAGGATTCCGGACAGGCGCTCCGGCAGTCGGATCGGTGTCCCGTCGAACGAGATGCGCAGGCTCTCGTAGCCGTACAGGCGCAGCCCCCGGACGGTCGCCACCAGCCGGGTCAGGGTCGTGTCGGTGGGCCTGATCCCGTCGGTGGCGTGGTCGGCCAGCGCCCCCACGGCGAGCGGCAGCCAGGGCAGACGGTCGGTCAGGGGGTCGCCGAGAGCGGACAGGTCGGCGTGTCCGTCGTCGCCTTCCCCTCCCCCGTCGACCTCCACGGACAGCTCCGCCTCGTCGACCAGCCGGATCGCGTCGGGGCAGAGGTGCCTGAGCAGGCCGGCCGCCGCCTTTCCCGCCCCCGGCACCACCAGCAGGGGGTTGCTCGTCTCCCGGATGAGGCGCGCGGCCAGGGTGTCGCGCTCACCGCTGACGTAGAGCGTCCGGCCTCCTTCGCCCAGCGTCTCGACGTCGAGGGTGACCAGCCGTTCCCCCTCTTCGACGAGCAGCGAGGCCTCCGCCAGCGGCTCGGTCACGTTCCAGGGACGGAGGCGGGCGTCGGGGAGCGCCGTCAGGTCCTTCCAGGCCCTCTGGTTGGCGCGCTGCACGGCGGGCCGGTCCTCGGGGCCGATCAGGCCGGCGCCGACCGCCCGGCCCAGGTACGCGACGAGTCGCGCGCTGTCGCGCGGTTCGTCCCAGGTGGGCAGGCCCAGCTCGCGGAGCCGGGAGAGGGTGTTCCCCGCGTCCAGCAGGCCGCGGAAGCGCCGGGCGACGGTGGGGGCGAAGGCCGGCTCCTCCTCCGGGGCTCCCGGGTGATGCCACGCGTCCGCCGGTCGTACGAAGGCGATGGCACGGTCCCGGCCGCGCACGGGCAGCCACGGCTGCTCCTCCACGAACGCGCGCAGCGGCGTCAGCACTTTGCGCGGGTCCTTGTCCCCCGACCTTGCACGGGTCCACAGACTCGTGAAACGTCTGTCGTTCCAGTGCGACAGGCCGTGCAGGACCAGTCGTGCGTAGGCGAGGCGGCCCGGCTCGCTGAAGCCGCCGACGACCTCCTGTCCGGGAAGTCGGTGGAAGGGGGTGCCCCGGTAGGGCGTGTTGGGGTACCGCACCGTGCCGCGGCCACGACCGACGAACGGCTCCCATTGCTCGACGACGCCCCTCGGGGCCCGGGCCATGCGGACGAGCGAGCCGGTGTGGAGCCGGCTCCCGTGGGCGGTCGCGTCCACCCCGCCGCTGGACACCGGAATGAGACCGTCGGTGACTCCGAGCGCGCGCAGGAAGTCCCGCCACTCCTCCAGGGTCTCCCCCCGTCCGACGAACGCCGTCGGCGGCGCGACGAGACGGGCCTCCAATCCCCTGAGGTCGCTGGAGGCGTCCCTGCCCTCGTCGACGACGGCGGCCAGGTCGTCCCCGTGCGTACCGCGCCAGCCCGCCCCGAACGCCGCGGTACCCGCCAGGATCGTCGATCCGGCGGCGGAGGGCACGTACAGGCCCAACTGCTTGACGGCCAGGGGGCGGGCGGGTCCGCGGGACCGGTACAGCCGGAACACGAACTTCAGGGCCTGTTCACGCAGTCTGCGCGCACTGCTCTCGCCGAGGGCCAGACGGACGTGTTCGAGCAGCCCGTCGACGTCGAACTTCCTGACCAGACCATGCAGTTCGAGGAAGAATCTCGCCTCTTCGTGCCGGGCGCCGCCCTCCTCCGTCCCCAGCAGGCCCGAGTGGAGGTAGAAGAGCCGCTTTCCCAGCACGTCGGGCACGGCCGGCTCGCCCCGGTGTCCCGCCTCGCCGCGCACCGGCTGGAAGAACGCCTCTCTGCGTGCCGTCCGTCCCGATGTCCCCGGTTCGCGCCAATGGCCCGCGTTGCACCGTCCGAGCGTGCCGTCGTCCGCCAGCAGCAGCTTCCGGCCCCGCAGCGCCGCGCCGTCACCGGCGAAGAGCTGCGTGAGGTCGGTGTAGACGCCGTCCCAGGCGCCGACGGGCTCCCCGGGAGCGGGCGGAGGCAGGACCGCGACGATGCGCTCCACATAGCCCGCCCGGTCGGGCGTCGACGGCTCCAGCGGACACTTGAGGTAGGCGCACACCCTGGCCAGGCGCCTCATCCGGCCCCCTCCCACCCGGGGATCGGCCACCGGGATGCCGACGGCCCCGGCGGACCGTGCCGTCAGGGTGGTGAGGTCGCCGGCCGGCCACAGCACCGCCTCCCGGGGGGTGGTCCAGCCGCCCGGCCCGGCAGGGTCCAGGACCGGTACGAGCGGCACGTCCTCGAAGGCGCGGCCGTGCGCCCGCCGGGCGGCCGTGGCCAGGAGGCCCGCGTACTGCGCTCCCGTCTCCCATCCGAGGACGTCCACGGCGGCGGCGCGATGAACGTCGCCCGGCAGGGCCCGCCACTCCTCGGCGGCCAGCAGGCAGGTCTCGGCCAGGGCGTCGTACAGCATCGTGTTGAGCGGGTGCTCGCGGTCGAGATCGGTCCGGTCCATCTTCGTGAAGAACGGAGCGTTCACATGCCCTCGCAGGGGCGCGGCCATGTCGTCACCGAGCGGGAGGAACGTGTACAGCTGCCCGCGCCGGTCGGCCTCGCCCCCGGCCGGCAGCGCGACCTCCACCACCGCGGCCTCTTCCCACCGCAGCCAGGATTCGTCGAGGGCGCCGGTCTCCACCGCGTCCGCGACCGTGTCGCGCAGCCGCTGGTCCGGCACGGCGCCGCGGGCCACGAGGAACTCCCCCAGCTCGCCGAGGCCGACGCGGGACACCGAGACCACGGGCGCGGACCGCGGATCCCGCCCCCGCTCGTCCCGGGTCCGTGCCGAGCCCGCGGGCTTCTCCTCACGCACCAGGTCCGTGCGGTCGACCGAACCGTCCGCCTTGCGGCGCTCCAGCACCAGGCGGTCCAGACGGTCGAGGAACAGCATGACGGGGGTCCTGGCCCTGGCCAGCTCCTTCAGGCGTCTGGCCGTCTCCCGTCCGGCCGCCTCGCTGCGCAGCGGCAGCCGGACCACGGTCACATGGCCGGCCGCCCCCAGCTCCGCGCAGGTGACGGGCAGTTCGTCGACCGGAAAGGGAACCTGCAGGGGCGGATACTCCCTGACCACCATGTCGACCAGTGCGTCGTCGCCTCCCAGCAGGACCCGGAGATCGTCCTTCCCCGCGAAGCGGAACCGGTAGCCGTCCAGCCTTCCGGTGCCCGGGGCGGCGGGGTCGTCGCTGTAGATCTCGGGCGACTCCGTGATCTCCAGGACACTGCGGAAGCCGAGCCCCTTGTTGCCGATCCCCTCGCCCACCCGTTTGTCGCTCTGCGCGAGCTTGCACACCCGCTCGACCTTCTCCCACAGGAAGGGGGTCCCGCCGTTGGCCACGTACAGCGTGCCGTGGGGCCCCTCCCCCTCGTCCAGCAGCACGTGGACGTGTCCGTCCCCGCGGTCCCGGGGGTGGGCGTCGTGCCCGTTCTGCAGGAGCTCCAGCAGGAACCGGCCGGCGTAGTCCCTGGCATTCATCCAGGAGACCGCGCGCAGTTGCGGGCCCGGCTGCCACCGGGACGGTCTCTGCCACTCCTCCAGCACCGCGTCCGCGTACGCGCGTACCTCACGCGCGTACGCGTCCGCCGATCCGTCCTCGACGCGCCCCACCGTCACGACGGCCCCCTCCGGTCGCACTCCCCCGTCGATCCCCGTGCGAGGGATCTCCGGTGAAGATAGCCCGGCCCACTGACAACGGCGCCCCGTCGCACCCCGGGAGCCGGTACGCACGCAGCTCAGGGCCTCGCACCGTGGTGAGCCGTCCCGCCGCTGCCATGTCGCTGCGATGTCGCTGCGATGTCGCTGCCGGGAACGAGCCGTTCTCCCGCCGGCCGCCCGTCCCGCGCCACCGCCCTCGCGGGCGACCGCTTCACCGGGGCCCCCGCGCGCACCCCCGGGCCCGCGGCCCCGGGACCCGTGTGCCCCCGCATCACGCCTGCTCAGCCACACAGCGCTCGACCGTCGATCCTCGGCCGGACCCTGGCTGACGCACGGCTGGGGGCCACCGTGCGCGCCCCCGCCTCCGATAACCTGGCTCTCCCCTTTCGGAGGAGTTGTACCAGTGGAGTTCCGGCTGCTCGGAGCGGTTTCCGTCGCCACCGAGGCCGGCGAACCGCCCCTCGGCCCCGCCAAGAGGCGCAGCCTGCTCGCTGCCCTGCTGCTGAAGCCGAACCGCCCCGTGCCGGTGGAGCGGCTGACGGAGGCGCTGTGGGACGACGAGCCGCCCCTGCGGGCCCGCAGCGTCATCCAGGGGCATGTCTCACGCCTGCGGGTCCTGTTCGCCGACGCGCACGCCGAGATGTTCGGTGTCGAACTGGTCACCCAGGGCACGTCGTACATGCTGCGCATGCCGGAGACCCTGCTGGACGCCCACCGTTTCGAGGAGCTGGTGACGCTGGCCCGCTGCCAGCGCGCGCCGGGGGACGCCGCTGCGATGTACCAGGAGGCGCTGTCCCTGTGGCAGGGGCCCGCGCTGACCGGGGCGTATCCGAGTCCGCCGATGCAGGCCGCCGCGCTCACCCTGGAGGAGCTCCGGCTGGCCACCGTGGAGTCGCTGGCCGCGGCGTACACGCGGATGGGCGACCACACCCGGGCGGCGGCGGTGCTGGGCGCGGAGGCCGACGCGCATCCGCTGCGCGAATCGCTGTCCGCCGCGCTGATGAGGGCATTGCAGCGCGCGGGGCGCCGTTCGGAGGCGCTCGACCGGTTCCACCGGACACGGCGGCTGCTCGCCGACGAACTGGGGGTGGACCCGGGCCGTGAGCTGGCGGACGCCTACGCCGTGGCGCTGCGCGGAGCGCACGAGGAAGCGGCGGAAGCGGCGGAAGCGGCGGACCCCGCCGAAGCGCCGGCAACGGCTCCGGCCCCCGCTCCGGCCGCCCCCTCGGGGCCGCCGGCCGTTCCGGCGCCGGACGTCGTCGATCTGCTGCCGCGTATGCCGCGGGGGTTCCACGGGCGCGCCGCCGAACTGACCGCGCTGTCCCGGGCCGCGGCCGGCGAGTCGCCCGTGTGCCTGGTCACCGGTCCGGCGGGGGTGGGCAAGACGGCGCTGGTCGTGCACTGGGCACACCGCAACCGCGCCGCGTTTCCGGGTGGCCTGCTCTACGCCGACCTGCGCGGCTTCAGCGATACGGGCGAGCCGACCCATATCGAGGTGCTGCGCGAGTTCCTGTTGGCGCTGGGTGTCGCGCCCCGCCGGATCCCGGAGTCGGCGAACGGCGCGTCCGCGCTGTTCCGGACCCTGGCCGCCGGCCGTCAGCTGCTCGTCGTCCTCGACAACGCCCGCGGTTCCGATCAGGTCAGGGAGCTGCTGCCGGGTGGCGCCCGGTGCGTCACCGTGGTCACCAGCCGGTACCGGCTGCGCGGGCTGATCGCCTCCGACGCGGCCCGTCCCGTCCCCGTGGACGTGCTCGGCGCCAAGGACGGCACGGCCCTGCTCGCCGCCGTGCTCGGCGAGGAGCGGGTGCTCGCCGAGGCGGTGGCCGCCCGGCGCCTCGCGGAGCTGTGCGGCGGGCTCCCCCTGGCCCTGCGGGTGGCCGCCGCCCGGCTGGCGGACCAGCCGGACTGGTCCCTGAGCGCGATGAGCGTAGAACTGTCCGACGAGTCGCGCCGGCTGGCCCTCCTGGACGTGGAGGACACGGGGGTGCGGGCGGCCCTCAGGCTCACCGTGCGCCGGCTGCCCGACGACGTGGCCCGGCACTTCGCGCACCTCGGCCGCCACCCGGGCACGTCCATCGACCGGTTCACGGCGGCGGCCCTGGCCGGCACGGACCCGGCCACGGCCGAGGCGACGCTGGACAAGCTGACAGCGGCGCATCTGCTGACGCGGACCGCGCCGGGGCGCTGGACGCTCCACGATCTCGTCCGGCTGTACGCACGGGGCCTGGACTCCGAGCCCGAGGCGCTCGTCCGGGTCCTGGACCAGACCGTGGCGACCGCGCTGGCCGCGGCGGGCGCCGCCGAACCCGGCGACGAGTCGTGTTTCGCGCTGCCCGCGGACTTCCGGCCGCCGCGCGCGGTCCGGGAGTTCGCCGACCGTGAGCAGGCCATGGCGTGGTACGCGGCCGAACGAGACGACCTGGCCCTGGCCGCGGTCGCCGCGCGCGACGCCGGTCTGCACAGCAGGACGTGGCGGATCGTCCTCGCGATGTGGCCGCAGATGGTCTGGCGTGTGCGGGACGGCTGGGTTCCGGTGCTGGAGGCGGCGTTGGAGGCCGCACGGGCCGATGCCGACACCCGTGCCGAG
Source organism: Streptomyces sp. SP18CS02 (assembly GCF_036322365.1). Lineage (NCBI taxonomy): Bacteria > Bacillati > Actinomycetota > Actinomycetes > Kitasatosporales > Streptomycetaceae > Streptomyces > Streptomyces sp. SP18CS02. Next base: position 210,155 of record NZ_JAQYXC010000262.1, on the reverse strand, counting down.
TCGCGCGTGCTCGCCCTGCTCGGATGGGTACTGACCGAGGAGGGCCGCACAGATGAGGCGCTGGTCCACCTGGAGGCGGCGCCCGCGCTCGCCGCAAAGGCCGGCGATCCGCGCGGTGAGGCGACCGCGCTGGTCAACCTCTCGTTGGTGCAGGCGGCGCTCGGCGGTACGGAGGAGGCGGCCGAAGGCTGTACGCGCGCCGCGGAACTGGCCCGCGGCGTCGGCGACGCCCATACCGAGCGGCTGGCCCTGCACCACCTCGCCCGGCACCAGCTGGACGCCAGGAGATGGCGGTCGGCCTTCGACACCGCTGCCGCCGCGCTCGCCCTCGACGGCTCGGACGCGCCGTCGGCGTCCCGCGTGTTGCTGCTCACGGCGGCCGGTGAGGCCCTGTTGGGTATGGGTGAGGAGGCCGAGGGGATCCGGCGCCTTGAGGAGGCGGCGGGCGAGGCGGAGTCGTTCGGCTACGACGAGGGGGCCGTCCGGGCACTCGCCGCGCTGCTGCGGGTGTCGGCGGACGTGGGGCTGCGGGCACGGTACGACACGGCGATGGTGCGGCTCATGGACCGGACCTGAGCCCGGGGGTCCACGGGGGCCGGCGTCAGCGGGACGTCAGCGGCGCGTGAGCGCGACGCCAGCGGGGCGGGCCAGTGTGGTGTCCCCACGGCGGAGACGACTCCGCCCGCATTCCGCAGCACCGTCCGGGGGACCTCATCATGCCTGCCTCACGCGCCCGCACGACCGCCCTGGCCGCCGCCGCGCTGGTCCTGTCCCTGCCCCTGAGCGCCTGCGGCGGCCCGGGCAACGCGGCGGGCTCCGCCCCGGGTGCCGGTTCCGGCTCCGGTTCCCGTTCCGGCGAGGTCACCACCGTCGGCTCCGCCGACATCCGTCCGTGCGGCGGCGACGAGCTGTCGTACTCCGTGGTGCACCGCTTCCCGCAGCAACGGGGCGAGCACCTGCTGATCACCGCGCGCAACGCCGACGCCGACCCCTGCTGGGTCACCTCGTACCCGTCCGTCATGCTCGGGGACACCGCGGACGTGCTGGGCCGTTCGGCCAAGGAGACCACGGGCGGCGGCACCCGGATCACGGTCCGCCCGGGCGCCACGGTGCACTCCGCGGTGAACCTCCTGGCCGGCAGCGCGGGGACCCGCACGTCGGTGTCCCTCTCCCTCGCCCTGCGCGACCAGACCGGGGACACCGGCCCCGGCACCGAGCACGAGGCCCTCGACGGCAAGGGCGTGCCGTCGGAGTTCACCTGGTCGGACGCCGACGTCACGGACTGGAGCACCGTCAGGCCGTACGACTTTTGAACGCGCCGGCGAGGCATGACCGTCGAGGTCCCGCCGGGCGGGCAGGGCCGTGCCTGCCCGTCGTCGCCCCACCGCAGAACGGTCACGCAGAGGAACAGGTGTGAGCGGTCGACGGGCCGGCGCTGACCTTGGTCGTGTGTGCTACTGCGACAGGATCTCCGGACCAGGTCACTCGGCGCAGTCGCGCACTCCCGGCAGCTTGTTGTCGGGCGAGTCGAGGTAGATGTTGGTCACGTAGCCGTCGTACTGCGGGAGATAGGCCCACCAGTCGTTGACGTAGGGCGGCACCGAGACGGTCTGGCCGCGCTTCTGGCATCCGACCAGCACCTCGATGCCGGCGGGCAGGGTGGTGATCGCGGCCGAGGCGGTCGTCGTCGCCTCGCGGACGCGGACCCCCGAGCCCCAGGTGCCGAACCGGCTTCCGGCCGGACGCCGGGCGCCGGGCACGTCGAGCGAGTCGGTCAGCCGCGTGACGCCGGAGGACGCCGCGCCGTAGGAGGTCTTGTCCGGGTGCAGGGTGAGGACGGCGACGATGGTCCGGTCGCCGGGGCCCACGGTGCCCGTCGTGTGCAGGGCCTCGGAGACCAGGTCGAGGGCGCGGGCGCCCCGTGCGCCGCCGTCGCCGTCCGCGTGGACCGTGGCCGGCTCCTGCGGGCGGGTGGCCGGTACGGGCGTTCCGCCGTCGGCGGTGCAGCCGCCCGAGCTGAAGCCCGACCAGCCCTGCTTGACCGCCCAGGGCCCCTCGAAGGCCGAGGGGATGCCGAAGTACTGGTCGAAGCCGTCGTTCGCGCACCGCGTCGACCGGTGCAGGTTGTCCATCACGAACTCCCGCACCACGGCGGGCGCGACATCGAGCACATGGCGGTAGACCCGGACCGTGTCGGCCGCGGTGATCGCGGTGTAGCCCCAGTAGGCCGGGTAGCCGGCCGGGGGCGGCAGGGTGCCGGTGAGCCCGAGCCGGGGGACCATCCGCCCGACGAGGGCGGCGCCGCCGCGCTGGGCCCAGTAGTGGCTGGCCTGCGCGTCGTCGCTGCTGCGGAGCATGGCCTCCAGACGGGGGCGCTCCTGCTCCGGGATGCCGGATCCCGGGCCCCGGTCCCACAGCACGTCCAGGGCGATCAGGAGCTTGACGACGGAGGCGGACCGGAAGGGGCGGTCCACGTCGACCTGTTCGGTGAAGCGGCCGGTCTCACGGTCGTAGACGGCGATGCCCGCGGTGACTCCGGCCGGGATCTCGGCCATGGGGTTCCTCCCGACGTCGCCCGGCACGGCCCGCGTCCCCGGGGCGGCCGGTCCGGCGGCCGTGTCCCGGCGGCCGGCGGCGGGACCGTCGGCGGCCGACCGGACACCGGCGGCCGCCGGGGCGGGTGCCGGGGCCGCCCCCGCCGGTGCGGCGGGAAGCGCGCCGAGCGGCCCCAGAAGCAGGGAACAGGCCAGTACGAGGAGGGCTCCCCGTCCGCGCCCTGCGCGGGCTCCGGGGCGGGACGGGGGCCGGGGGGCGGTGGCGGACCCGGCGGTGGCGGACCCGGCGGTGGCGGACCCGGCGGTGGCGCGCTGCACCGCGGAGGACATACGCATCGGGCACCGGCTCCTCGAAGTGGTGGGGGATGAGGCACGGAACGAGGTCATGAGGCACCTTCGCAGCCGCGGTGGCCGCCCGTCAGCGTCGCGTCGTGGACTCGCCGTACGCAAGGGATTCGTTCCTCGTCGAAAGCCCGCCGCGCGTTCTTGTCAGGCTCAGAACACCTCGGTTACGTTCCCACCGCGCCCACGGCCCCGGCGGACCGCCGGGCCGCCTCCCCCACGAAGGAGCAACAGTGAGGTTCCTCAGACGCCTTCCGGTCGCCCTCTCCGCCGCACTCCTGGCACTGGTCGGGCTCCAGACCGTTCCCACGGGGGCGAAGGGCCTCGACTCCGCGGCCCCCACGGCGGCGGCCGCCGCGCCCGTCTTCAAGGCCCCGTACCCCTGCGGCCAGCGGTGGACGTACAGCCATCACTCCGCGGAGGTCCGCCGGGCTCTCGACTTCGTGCGCGGCGACGGCGGTACGACGGCGGGCACTCCCGTGCTCGCCTCGGCCGCGGGGACCGCCACCAGGCACTCCCAGCCCACCGGGGCCGGCAACTACATCGTCGTGGACCACGGGGGCGGCTGGACGACGTACTACTTCCACCTCTCGTCGTACTCGGTGGCCAGTGGCGCCCAGGTCGCCCAGGGACAGCAGATCGGCGTCACGGGCAGCACCGGGAACTCCTCCGGCGCCCACATCCACTACGAGCAGCTCTACAACGGCGCCGGCCAGAACATCGTCATCAACGGCGCCGGCCTCTCCTACCCGGGCAGCTACCACCAGGCCTATCTGACCAGCGACAACGGCTGCGGGGGCGGTTCGGGCACCCCGTTCAACACCTGGGGCAGCGGTGTCAACGTCCGTGCCGACGCCCGCCTGGGCGCCGCGGTCGTCACCACGCTCTCCGGGCCGACCGCCGTGCGGGTGCTCTGCCAGAAGCAGGGCGACACGGTGAACGCCGAGGGCCACAGCAACAACTGGTGGAGCAGGCTCCGCGACCAGAACGGGTTCATCAGCAACATCTACATCGACCACCCTGACGCCCAACTGCCCGGCGTCCCGAACTGCTGATCCTCCGGCGGACCGGGTCGCGCCCCTCCGTGTCCATGCCGGACGTGCTCCGCCTCCCACGGAGCGCGTCCTGGCATGGATGTGTCCATTCCACGACCCGCGTAGACTCCCCCCGGTCGGCTCCGCCGGGGCCCGGTACCACCGGGGGTGCGCAGTGCTACGGGTGGACTTCAGCGGCGGCGAACTGTCCCGGCTGCGCGTCGCCGCCGGCCTCGATCCCCTGTGGGAGACCGCGCTCAGTCTGCATCTGCTGCAGAACCGCCAGGCCGCGCCCGCCTTCGGCACATGGCGCCGCGAGGTCCGTACGGCTCTGGACCGCGCCGGACTCGCTCCGGCGACCAGGGCGTTGATGCGCCTGTGCCCTGCCACCGACTACTTCCCCGACTTCCTCACGCCCGGCCGCGGCGGAACGGACTTCGACACCGTGCTCGACCAGGTGCTGTCCACTCCCCGGCGCCGGCTGGCCGCCGAACTCTCCCGGCTCCACGCGCGCACCCCCGGCCCCGTCCCGTCGGGCGTGCGCTCGCTCGCCGAGGGCCGCCCGGAGGCGCTGCGCCGGCTGGGCTGGGCGATGCGCCGCTACTACGAGGTGGCGGTGGAGCCGTATCTGCCGGCGATGCGCGCGCAGGCCGCCGCCGACCGCGCGGGGCGGGCGGAAGCCGCGTTGGCGGGCGGAGCCGAAGGGCTGCTCGCCGGGTACGGGGCGATGCCCGGCTGGTCCTCGGACGGCCGGAGCCTGCGGGCCCCGTACCCGCTCGACCGCGAGCTGCGCCTGGAGGGACGGCCGTTGACGTTCGTACCGTCCTTCTTCTGTGTTCACGCCCCGCTGGCGCTGGTCGACGACGCGCTGCCCCCGGTACTCGTCCATCCGCTCTCCCCCGCTCCCGGCCCGCCGTCCCTTCCGCGCCGCGGCGACGCCGTCCCGTCCACCGCCCAGCTGATCGGCTCCTCCCGGGCGCGGCTCCTACGGCTCCTCGACAGCCCCATGACGACGACCGGGATCGCGGCGGCCCTGGGCCTCGCCTCGTCCACCGCCAGCCGTCATGTCTCGGTCCTGCGCGAGGCGGGGCTGCTGGCCTCACACCGCCGGGGCGTACGGGTGATGCACCGCCGCACCCCTCTGGGCGAGGCGGTGCTGACGGGAGCCGTGCGCTGAGAGCCCCGCTCGGCCGGACGCCGGAGGAGGGACGTCACGGCCGGGACGTGGCACCCCTCAGGCGTGGGGGTCGAACGGGATGCCGGCCGGCTTGGCCTTCTCCAGATGGCGGTTGAAGTTGCCGTCCTTGAGACCGAAGACGGCGCTTCCGAAGTCGGCCCGGCTCAACTTGTCGCGCAGGCCGGCCGGGTAGCCGTTCCAGCCGACCAGGGCCGGGAACCGCCAGCCGTGGTAGTGGTTCTCCGGCGGTTCGTCGTTGGAGTTGGCGGGGCGGAAGCAGTGCGTGCTCACGCCGTCCTTGTGGTAGACGATCTTGGGGTGCGTCCCGTCCCACCGGATCCGGTCACGGCCGTGGATGTCGAAGTTCCCGTGGGCGGAGGTGGAGACGTACCGGGGCTCGTCGTTCTGGACCCACACCACCACGTGCTCCCAGTCGTGGCGGTGCCCGCCGAGCCCGCTGCCGGCCACGGCCTGGTCCTTCTCGAAGTAGAGGCCGTACAGGACGGCGCACCAGCCGTTGTTGCACTTGGAGCGCGCGTATCCGTTGGTGTTGTCCAGGTCCCAGGAGTCCCGGCACTGGCCGTTGAGGGCGCCGGAGGGGTTGAGGCCGCCGTTCACGGTCCCGTCGGGGCCGATGGCGGGGGTCGGGTAGCAGCCGTCCGTGTCGTAGTCGTACGCGGGCTGGAACGTCTGCTCCAGCCCGTCCGCGTCGGCGGGCAGCGCTCTGGGCGGCTCGGCGAGCGCGCTGCCCGGAAAGGCGATGACCAGCGCGATGGCGCTGCCGAGCACGAGTGGCACCCTGCGGATCCGCGAGCTCGTCTTCACTGCGTCCTCCTGATCGACCGTGGTGTGGGGCACACGACCTGATTGACATGCCCATCTCACCATCGGGGAACCGCGTTGCCCAGGGGGTGCCGACGAGCGGCAGGACGGTGAAGGGACGGCCAACCGGCGATGCTCCCCGTTCGACCGGCCGGCCGGTGGCCGTCCGCGCGCCACGGCCGGACCGGCCGCCGGCCGGCGCGCGGCGGCCTCCTCAGACGGTCGCCGCGACCCCCGCCTTGGCGATGAGCAGGTCGAGGAGGGCGAGCAGGGCGTCGCGCACGTCCCCACGGGTCCGGGCGTCCAGCATGAGGATCGGTGTGTCCGGGTCACGCAGATGCAGCGCCGCCCCGATCTCCTCGGCGGTGTAGTGCTGTTCACCGTGGAAGCAGTTCGCGGCGACCACGAACGGGAGCCCACGGCTCTCGAAGAAGTCGACGGCCGGGAAACTGCGGTCCAGTCGCCGGGTGTCGACCAGTACGACGGCGCCGAGCGCCCCGTTCAGCAGGTCCTCCCACATGAACCAGAAGCGTTCCTGGCCCGGTGTGCCGAACAGGTAGAGGACGACTCCGGCATCGGTGAGGGTCAGCCGGCCGAAGTCCATCGCGACGGTGGTCACCGCCTTGGACTCGATGCCGTCGAGGTCGTCGACGCCGATCCCTGCGGCGGTCAGCCGTTCCTCCGTACGCAGGGGTTCGATCTCGGACACCGTCTCGACCAGCGTCGTCTTGCCGACGCCGAACCCCCCGGCGATGAGGATCTTGACGGGGGCCGTTTCCCCGGCGGAGCGGTCATAGCTGGGCAAGGCTGTCCCTGATTCTCATGAGCAGGTGGACGTTGCTGGTCTCGGCCTCCTCCAGAGGCGGCCGATGGTGGATCAGCCCGCGCTCGGCGAGCTCGCCGAGGAGGACCGTCACCGGGGTGAGGCGCATGCCCAGCCGGGCGGCGATCTCGGCGACGGCCCGCCCGTCCGGGAACGGGCACATGGCGAGGATGGCCTGCCACTCGGTGGGCAGACCGCCCCGGTCGTCCTCGGCGGCCGCCGACGTGATCATGGTGTCCATGGTCAGGACGGAGGGCGGAGCGGCTGTACGGCCATCGGTGAGGGCGTACAGCCGGGTCCGGCGGCGGCCGGCGTCCTTCGGATCGACGGGCATCAGGACGGCGGCATCGGGGTGCGCCCGGGCGTGCCCAACCATTCGCCGAGTGCCTGCGCGGTGCGCACCGCCTCGCCGCCCAGCTCTCCGAGCCGGGCCTTGCGGGAGGTCACGACGATGAGCGTGCTGCCCTCGCCGCACCCCACGACGCAGAGGTACGTGTCTTCCATCTCGACCAGCTGACGGATCACCCGGCCGCCGTCGATCTCCCTGGATATCGCCTTCATCGTGGCCGCGATCCCGGAGGAGGCCGCGGCGATGCGCTCGGCCTGGGGGCGTTCCAGCAGATAGGCGCTGAGCTTGATCCCGTCGTTGGAGAGGAGCACGGCTCCCTGGATGCCCGCGATCCTGCTCAGGTTGTTGTCCAGAATGCTGTAGATCATGTCGTTGGAGGTCGTCGTCATGGCTGATCCTGTCGGAGCTCTTGTTCCACTTTCTGGGTCCCGTCCTCGTAGTCCGCCCAGGCGTCGGCCACCTCTTCGGGTGTCGCCGTGTCCTGGACGACCGGAGTCTCCGGTGCGCGTGGCTCGCGGAGTTGTTCGGCGATGTGGGTCTGCGGGACGCGCTCGGGGAGAGCCGGCCGCTCCTTCGTGCCCCGCACGACGGCCGGGGCCGGGGGCAGGCCCTCCCGGGACGGTTCCGGCGTCCGGCGGCTCGGCAGCTCGGGCCGCACGCGCACCGCCAGGGCCGGCCGTCCCCCGTCGACGCGATCGGCCGCGGCGGCGGGCAGATCGGGGAGGGACGGCGCCGGGGCGGCCGGTTCGAGCACATCCCGCTCGACGGCGGCCGGTTCGAGCACCGGCGGCGCGAGGGCGGCCGGCTCGGGCCCGGACCCTGCGTGGGCGAGCGGCCCGGTGACGGCCCGCGGTGCCACGCGCGCTTCGGGCACGGCCGGCGCCGGGGGACGCAGCAGCTCCCGCCCGGTCGGCACGAGCAGCTCCTTCGGAATGATCACGACGGCGGATGTCCCGCCGTACACAGAGCGGCGCAGTGTGACCGTGGCGCCGAGCTGGTCGGCCAGGTGGCCGACCACGAAGAGGCCCAGGCGGTGCGCGTTCTCCGCGAGGACGGCGTACGGCGGCGCGGAGTGCAGGCGCCGGTTCATCTCCTCGTAGCTCGCGGGCATGACCCGGGGGCCACGGTCCTCGATCTCGACCGACAGCCCGTCGGACACCAGTTCCGCCCGGATGACGACCTTGGCCCTCGGCGGGGAGAACCGGGTGGCGTTGTCCAGCAGTTCGGCCAGGAGGTGGCTGATCTGGCTGATCACACGCGGTTCCACGCTGATCTCGTCCAGGGCCTGCCGCTCGATCCGCCGGAAGTCCTCCACTTCCGCGGCCGCCTCGCGCAGCAGGTCGGCCACGCGCATGGGCTCGGTGTGCGGGTCCGGGATCTCGCCGCCCGCCAGGATGAGCAGGTTCTCGACCTGCCGCCGCATGCCCACGGTGAGCTGGTCGGAGCGCATCAGCTGGGCGAGGAGGGCCTCGTCGTGGCCGAAGGTGTCCTGGAGGTCCTCGGTGAGGCTTAGCTGACGGCTGACGAGGTTCCCGGTGCGTGAGGCGATGCCCGTGGCGAACATGCCGAAGCCGTGGCGTTCGTCCGCCAGCTGCCGGTGCCCTTCGACGGACACGGCGACGACCCGGGCGAAGGCGTCGCTGATCCGGCCGACCTCGTCCTGGGCCCCGGTGGGGCGGGGCAGGGCGTCGGCGTCGACGGTCTGTCCGCGCTGGAGCCGGGCCACCACGTCGGGCACGGTCCGCTCGGCGATGGTCACGGTCCGCTCGTGCAGCACACGCAGGCGGCGCAGGACCGAGCGCGTGGTGAGGGCGACCACGAGGGCGACGAGCAGCAGGGCGCCGCTGCTCCCCGCCACCAGCCAGGTGACTTCCGCCTCGATCTCCGAGGCCTTGGCGTCGCCGCGTGCGAGCAGCGCCCGCGCCCGGTCCTCGTTGAGCGTGCCGAGCCGCGCCGCGAACGTGGACTGCGCCGTGCGCCAGTCGGTGACCTCCTCGGGCAGCTTCACCCCGGAGTCGCCGTCCTCGTGGTCGGACACCACGGCGTTCTCGATGCGGGTCTTGGTCTTCCAGGCGTCCGAGCCGGTGATCCGCGCGTAGTACCTCGCGTCCTCGGCGGAGAGGTACGGCGTGACCCACGCGTCGTACAGGTAGCGGTGGGCTCCGACGGCGTCGACGAACTCCGTGACCGCGTGGGCCGGCAGTTCCCCGGACGGCCCGGCGGACGCGAGGATCGTGTCCTCGCGCGCCAGCATCTCGGACGCCGAGAACAGGGAGACGACCAGCCGGCTGTCCTCGGTGACCTCGGCGTCCTCGGTGTGACTGAACTCCTCCTGGTAGACGCGGATCATCTGGCCGATCAGGCCCGTGTAGTAGGCGGTGGTGCGGTCGGCGCCACCGGCCCGGGCGTCCGCGCGTTCGCGGTGGGCGTCCAGGTCCTCAAGACCGTTCCGCACCCCGAGGAGATGCCGGTTCGTCTCCTCCCCGGCAGGACCGGTGGCCGACGAGCGAAGGAATTCGGCCACGGCCCTGTCCGTCGCGGCACGCCGGTTCAGCAGCTCGAACTCCGGCACGGGAGAACCCGCCCACCGCTCCGCGGTCGTCGCCCGCTCGGCCTGGAGATCGACCATGAGCTTGTACAGGGGGACGCCGATGCGCTCACCGGACGCCACGTCGGCACGCAGATGACCGGACTGCGCCAGCAACCGGTCCGCCGTCACCGCCACTTGGGCACTCATGGCCAGGGTGGGGACCACCGCCAGCCAGATGAGCAGGGTACGCAGGCGCACGGTCGGCCACCGTCGACTCCTCGACGGGGCTCGTGGGCCTTCGGGTTCTATGGGTGACATCGGTCCTCGGGAGCGGGGCGGGCGCGGGGATGAGCTGGGGCCGGGCCCGGCGCAAGCCCGAGGATGGGCTGGGGGGACGGCCGGTCCGGTGGTGATCTGACGTGAGGGATGCAGATCATAACCAGCCATGCCGGAAAATGGAGTAGTTGCCGCAATGTTCAGCACGTGATAGTCGCGGTACGCGCCCGGGCCTCCGGCGCCACGGCCCGCCGCACGTGCCATGAGGCGGCGGGACACAGGGACACCGGCCCGCCGCCTCCCCGGGGAGCACGCGGCGACGGTCCGGCCCCCCGGGGCCGGACCGTCGCCGCCTGTGCTCAGGCGCCCGGCTGCGAACCACCCGTGTCCGCGGTGACCGTGAACCGGGCGTGGAGCCGCCGGGTGTGGTCCACGAAGCGCGGTGCGCCGGTGAGCTCGACCTTCGCGACCAGGCGGATGTCGGTGCTGGACGCCGCGAGCCGCAGCTCCAGCGCTCCCGGTTCGACGACGCGGCGGCCGTCGCGGCCGGTGAAGGACGCGAGGTCGGCCGGGACGGTCACGGTCACGCGGCTCGACCCGCCCGGCGCGAGCGGCACCCGCACGTATCCGATGAGCCGCTGCACGGGCTGGACGACGGAGGCCACCGGGTCGTGGACGTACAGCTGCACGACCTCCGTACCGGCCCGGTCCCCCGTGTTGCGGACCGAGCAGCCGAGGGTGAACTCCCCGTCGGTGCCGCTCTCGCCGTTCCCGACCGTGAGCCGGCTCCAGGCGAAGGCGGTGTAGGACAGCCCGTGTCCGAAGGCGAAGGCAGGGGTCGGGTCGATGCTGGACACCTCGGTGGCCTGTGCGAGACGGGCCGCCAGATAGGTGGCGGGCTGTGCGCCGGGGCCGCGCGGAACGCTCACGGGCAGCCGTCCGGAGGGGTTGACGCGCCCGCTGAGCACGCCCGCCAGGGCTCCGGTCCCCTCGACGCCGGGGAAGAAGGACTGCACGATCGCGGCCGCCTCGTCGACGGCGCGGCCCAGTGCGTAGGGCCGCCCGGCGAGCAGGGTCGCCACGACGGGTGTGCCGGTGTCCAGGAGCGCGTCGAGGAGTTGCTGCTGGACGCCGGGCAGGGCGAGGGTGTCGGCGTCGCACCCCTCGCCGCTGGTCCCGCGGCCGAAGAGCCCGGCCCGGTCGCCGAGTGCCGCGACGACCACGTCCGCCCCCCGTGCGGTGCGGACCGCCTCGGCGAAGCCCGACCTGTCGTCGCCGTCGATGCCGGCGCCCCGCACGGTGACGATCTCGGTACCGGGGAACTCCCGCCGCAGCGCCTCCCGCAGGGTCGGCAGGGCGATGCCGACGGGAGTCCGCGGATGCCGGACGCCGACGTGGACGGGGAAGGAGTAGCAGCCGAGCACGGCGGTCGGCTCATCGGCGCCGGGGCCCACGAGGGCGATCCTGCGGGGCCGGACGAGCGGCAGGGTGCCGTCGTTGCGGAGCAGCACGATCGCCTGCTCGGCGACCTCCCGTGCGAGCCGCCGGTTGGCGTCGCCGTCCAGGTCGACCGTGCCGCGCAGCGCGGCGGGGTCGGCGAGGGCGGCGCCCTCCAGTGCCGGCGGTACGGGGCTCCAGCCGGCGTCGAGCAGTCCGAGCTGCGCCTTCTGGGTGAGGACGCGGCGCAGTGCCCGGTCCACGAGGTCTTCGGGAATCAGCCCGGCGGAGACGGCGTCCAGGAGCGGGGCGCCGAAGGTCTTGACGGTGGGGAGTTCCACATCGACGCCGGCGCGCAGCGCGGCGCCCGCGGCCTCGGCCCAGTCGCCCGCGACGCCGTGCAGGGTCTTGAGGAAGGCGATGCCGAAGTAGTCGGCCACGACCGTGCCGTCGAAGCCCCAGGTGTCGCGGAGCAGACCGGTCAGCAGCTGTTCGTCCGCGGCGGAGGGAACGCCGTCGGTGTCGGTGTAGGCGTGCATGACGGACCGGGCGCCGCTTTCACGGACGGCCATCTCGAAGGGGGCCAGCAGCACGTCGGCGCGCTCGCGGGGCCCCATGCCGACGGGCGCGAGGTTGCGTCCGGCGCGGGAGGCGGAGTATCCGGCGAAGTGCTTGAGGGTGGCGACGATCCCGGCGGATTCGAGGCCCTGGACGTAGGCCGTGGCGACGGTGCCGACGAGGTAGGGGTCCTCACCGATGGTCTCCTCGACGCGGCCCCAGCGGGCGTCGCGTACGACGTCGAGTACGGGGGCGAGGCCCTGGTGGACACCGACCGATCGCATGTCCCGGCCGATGGCGGCCGCCATGCGGCGTACGAGCTCCGGGTCGAAGGTGGCGCCCCAGGACAGCGGTACGGGGTACGCGGTCGCCTTCCAGGCGGCGAAGCCGGCCAGGCACTCCTCGTGGGCCACCGCGGGGATGCCGAAGCGGTTGGCGGCGGTGACGCGGGCCTGTGTGCGCATCAGGGACAGCGCGCCCAGTGCGGGATCGACGGGGGCCGTGCCGAAGGGCCGGGTCAGTTGGCCGAGGCCATGGGGAAGCAGGGCCTCCAGGTCGACCGGCTCCTCCATGTCGTGTTGGTAGGGGGCGACCTCGCCGCCCTCGTCCGAGGCACCGACCCAGACGCCGAAGAGCTGCGCGACCTTCTCCTCGACGGTCATGGCGGCGATCAGGGCGGAGACCCGGGTGCCGGTGTCGTGGGCGGGGTCGTTCCAGACGGGAACGGCGGGGGTGACGGGGGTTGTCTCAACTGCCACGTTGGCGGTCACTTTCCTCCGACGCCCATGAGGCCCTGGACCAGGGCGCGACGGGCGAACAGGTAGACGAGCAGGACGGGCAGCATCGAGAGCACCACGGCGGCGAGCAGCCCGGGGATGTCGATGCCGTACGCGGTTCGGAAGTCGTACAGACCCAGCGTGATCAGCTTGGCCGAGTCGGACTGGGTCAGAACGAGGGGGAACAGGAAGCCGTTCCAGGCCTGGAGCGCGGAGAACACCACGATCGTGGAGAGTCCGCCCCTGGACAGCGGGAGCACCAGCCGGAAGAAGATCTGCCGGGGCGGGGCGCCGTCGATGGCCATGGCTTCATGGAGTTCGGGGGAGATGTCGCGCATGGCGCCGCTGAGGATCAGTGCGGAGACCGGCAGGCAGAAGGCGGCGGTGGGCAGGATGACGCCGATCAGGTTGTCGTACAGGCCGGCCTTGCTGATCAGGTAGAACATCGGCACGATCACGGCCTGGGCGGGAATGGCGAGGCCGAGGAGGAAGAGCCGGAACACTCCTGAGGTGAACCTTCCCCGGCTGCGCACGATCGCGAAGGCGAGCGGGGGCACGAGCAGCAGGACGATCGCGACCACGCTGACGGTGACGATCACGGTGTTGAGGAAGTACTGGCCGAAGCCGCTGTCGAAGGCCCCGCTGTAGTTGTCGAAGGTGAGGTGATCGGGGAAGGACAGCGGGCCGCCCCGCGCGTACTCGGACCGGGACCGCACGGTCGCGGCGAGCATCACGTACAGCGGCAGGCCGACGAGACCAAGCCAGATCAGCGAGCCGGCACCTGCGAGGTAGTGGGGGCGTCGCTTCGTCACAGGTCCTCCAGGGACGTGGTCACAGGCCCTCCAGGGAGCTGCGCATCTTGTCGTAGCCGGAGAGCTTCACCATGACCAGAGAGATGACCGACGCGGCGACGACCAGCACGAGCGCGATGGCCGAGCCGGCCCCGAAGTCGAAGCCCTTGAAGGCCTTTTGATACATGTGGTAGGGGGTGATCGTGGTGTCGGTGCCGGGCCCGCCCTGGGTGAGGATGAGGACCGTCTCGAAGGTGGTGAGGCCGCCGACCACCATGAGGATGGTCGAGGTGATGACCGCGTTGCGCAGCTGCGGCAGTGTGATGTGGAAGAACTGCCGGTAGCGTCCGGCGCCGTCGATCTCCGCCGCCTGGTAGAGCACCTTGGGGACGGCTCGTGCGGCGCCCTGGTATATGAGGGTGTGGAACGGTGTGAACTGCCAGGTGCTCACGAAGGCCAGCACGCCGATCGCCGTCGCCTGGTCACCGAAGAGGTTGCCGTCGCCGAACAGCCAGGGGGCTTGGGAGGGCACCCCGAAGTTCGGGTCGAGCAGGGCCCGCCACAGTACGGAGACCGCGGTGGCGGAGAGCAGCAGCGGGACGAAGTAGATCGCCGACAGCACGGCGCGGTTGCGCTGCCGCCCGGCGGCCCAGACGCCGAGCAGGATGCTCAGCGGTGTCTGGATCACCACACCGAGCACGGTGAGCAGAAGACTCAGCCAGATGCTTTTGATCATGACGGGGTCGCCGAAGACGGCGGACCAGTTGTCCGTTCCGACGAACCTGGGTGTGCCCAGTCCGTTCCAGCTGGTGAAGGACAGCACCGCGACCATGATCAGTGGAACGATCGCGAAGAGGGCGAAGAACACCGTGGCCGGGAGCGCCCAGGCGACACCCGGTCGGCCCGCCTCGGGAACGCGGGTGCGTGACGGCCTGCCGCCGGGCCCGACCGTCACGGCGGCGGGGCGGACGCGTGCGGTCTGTGTGGTCTGTGTGGTCATGCGGGATCACACGGTGGGGAGGGCCTGCATGGCCCGGATGAAGCCGCCCTCGTCGGTCTGTCCGTTGAAGAACTGCTGGACGGCCTGGTGGATGGGGGTGATGGCGGCCGGCGGGTACGCCTGGTCCCACGACAGCTGGAAGGACGGGGCCTTCTTGACGAGGTCGAACTGGTAGGCCGAGTACGCCGGGTTGGCCGCGGTGGCGAGGAACTTCTCGGTGTTGGTCGTGGTGGGCAGGTTGCCGACCGCCAGCTGTTCCCGGACGAAACCGTCCGAGTACATGAGTTTCAGGAACTCGGCCACGGCCTCGGGGTGTTTGGTCTTCCTGGACACCGAGTAGAAGTTGTTGGTGTTGCCGACGAGGTTGGCCCGGTCTCCCTTGCCACCCGTGACGGCGGGGAAGGCGGTGTAGCCGAGGTCCTTCTCGGCGAACTCCTTGTCGGCGTCCTGCTGGGTCGCGTAGGCCCATGAGCCCATCAGTTCGAAGCCCGCCTTGCCGGTGGCGAGGAGCGCGGGGGAACCGCCGTCGGTGAACTTCACCGAGTCGAAGGTGGTGCCGAAGGCTCCGGCGTCGACCAGCTCCCTGATCATGCTCAGGGCCTTCCTGCTGTCCGCGCCCGCCCAGGCCTCCTTGTCGCCTTCAAGGGCCTTCCGGAACAGGCCCGGGCCGGCGACGCGGTCGTAGAGGTACTCGAACCACATCAGCGTCGGCCATCTGTCGCCTCCGCCGAGGGCGATCGGGGTGATGCCCTCGGACTTGAGGGTCTTCACCGCGCCGAGGAGCTCCTCCCAGGTCGTGGGCGGTGTCACGCCCGCCTTTTCGAGGACCTGCTTGTTGTGGAACAGCAGGACCGGCTGGGTTCCGCGCATCGGGACCCCGTAGGACCTGCCGTCGACGACGGCGGTGTCGAAGACCGAGGGCAGGAAGTTGCCCTTCAGGCCGGGCTCCTTCTTGATGAAGTCGTCCAGCGGCATCAGCAGGTCCGCCCGGACGTACGGCCGGATGCTGCCTCCGCCCCAGTTGAAGAAGACGTCCGGGGCCTGCGGGGTGGTCATGATCGTCTGCAGCTTCTGCTGGTAGTCGGCGCCGGGGATGGTGTCCAGGACGACCTTGACGTCGGACGTCCTGTTGAAGGTCTCGACCAGCTTCTTCTCCACCTTGTTGGTGGCGTCTCCGTAGACGAGGACGTGGATGCGCCCGTCCCCGGACGAGGCGCCCCCCTCGCCGTCCCCGCAGGCCGAAAGACCCAGGGCCAGGGCCAGCGTCACGCCGACGGCCAGCAGTCGGGGCTTGCGCGCACGTATCTTCATCGTCTGCCTCTCGAAAGTTTCGAGGTTGACACCGAAACCTGGTGTCAGCTCCGGACAGTAAAGGAGCTCCCATGGCGGGTCAACGGGCGTGCGGCGGCGCGACCGAACCGTTACCGCCGGGGCGTGACCTATCCTTCGAACATGCGTGAAGACGACGATGTGGACGGCCGGGTGACCTTGGCCGAGGTGGCTTCCCAGGCCGGTGTATCGCTCTCGACAGTTTCGAAGGTCCTCAACGGCCGCTCGGATGTCTCGCGCCCCACCCGCAGCAAGGTCGAGCGCCTGCTGGAGACACACGGCTACCGCCGTCGCACGCACGCGGCGCCCCTGGCACCCCTCATCGAGATCGTCTTCCACGAACTGGAGAGCGTCTGGGCGATGGAGCTGATCCGGGGGGTCGAGAACGTCGCCAAGGAGAACAACGCCGGCGTCGTCCTCACCGAGAGCGGCACCCGCCACGCACCCGGCCCCGACTGGGTGGAAGGGGTGCTCAGGCGCCGCCCGCTGGGTGTGGTCCTCGTCTTCTCCACGCTGCCCGACAACGTGAAGAAGCAACTCAGGTCACGGGCCATCCCCTTCGTCATCATCGACCCGGCCGGCGACCCGGAACCCGACGTGCCGTCCGTGGGCTCGGCCAACTGGTCCGGCGGCATGGCGGCGACCCGCCATCTGATCGAGCGCGGCCATGAGCGCATCGCCATCATCACGGGACCCGAGGACATGATGTGCTCGCTGGCCCGGCTCGACGGCTACCGCTCCGCGATGGCGATGGCCGGCCTGACGGCCGACCCGCGCTTCGTCCGCTTCGGCGACTTCCACGTACAGGGCGGCTTCTCCCACGCCATGGAGCTCCTGGAAGGCCCGGACCGCCCCACCGCCATCTTCGCCGGCAGCGACCTCCAGGCCCTCGGCGCCCTGGAGGCGGCCCGGCTGCGCGGACTCAGCGTCCCCGAGGACCTGTCGGTGGTGGGCTACGACGACGTACCGCTCGCCCAGTGGTCGAGTCCGGCGCTGACGACGGTCCATCAGCCGCTGCGCGGCATGGCCGAGGAGGCCGCGCGGATGCTGCTGCGCCCGCGCGACCCGGGCAAGGCCGCACTCCGCATCGAGCTGGCCACCGAACTGGTGGTACGCCAGAGCACGGCACCGCCGCCCGGCGACGCCTGAGCGGCGCGACCGCGGACGCCGGCCGGCCTTCGGGGCGGCGCCCCGAAGGCCGGCCGGCGCTGGCCGCGGGCTCCCGGACCCCGAGCGGCACGCACCCGAAATCCTTGCTTCCCGGCCGGTGTCCGCCGCCCCGCGCCACGACACGACCCAGAACCGGCTTCCCCTGGTGACACCGCGTCCGGCCACCGGAGCGCCTCCCCGCGGGAAGGCCGGGCGCGCCGCCCTGGGCGACCGGGTGTACGCGAACAGGCCGCCGAAGTGGTTGACCCGCCTGGACGGCCGCCGTACTGTCTCGGCAGCAAATCGGAGAATTCTCCGAAACTTTCGATCGCTCCATAGGCATGACGGCCCCACCTCCGCGGCGGCCGGAATGCCCGAGTGCCCGAGCCGGGCACCTGGCCACCGGCCGCCCCGCGTCCGGCGGTCGCACGGCCGGCCGGCCACTCGGATCCGCACGCACCGCACGCACATGCGCCTTCCTCCGGGCGCGCCATGCCGCGCGAGGCGCGGAGGCGTGCCACGGCGAAGGACAGAACGGTCCGCACACCGATCTGCCCGGACGCGCGACCGGCCCGGCGGCCGGCACGCCGTCCGGCACCCGCAGAAGAGGACGACACCGTGATGAGCACTTCGATGGAACCCGGGCGCACGCGCCCGAATCGGCGTTTTCGGGCCCGCGGCGCACTGGTCCTGGCGATGGCGGGCCTGCTCGCCGGGGCGGGTGCGACCGCCCTCTCCGGTTCCGCGCAGGCCGCCGGAACCACGCTCGGCGCGGCGGCGGCCGACAAAGGCCGCTACTTCGGCACCGCCGTCGCTGCCCACCACCTGGGCGAAGCGCCGTACGCCGCCACGCTCGACGCCGAGTTCAACTCGGTGACGCCCGAGAACGAGATGAAGTGGGACGCCCTGGAAAGCAACAGGGGCTCGTTCTCCTACGGCGCGGCGGACCAGATCGTCGACCGCGCCCGTGGCCGTGGCATGCAGGTCCGGGGGCACACCCTCGTATGGCACTCCCAGCTGCCCGGCTGGGTCGGCGGTCTGGGCGCCTCGGACCTGAGGTCGGCGATGAACAACCACATCACCCAGGTCATGCAGCACTACAAGGGCAAGATCGCCGCCTGGGACGTGGTCAACGAGGCCTTCCAGGACGGCAGCAGCGGCGCACGGCGCAGCTCCCCGTTCCAGGACAAGCTCGGCAACGGCTTCATCGAGGAGGCGTTCCGCACGGCCCGCGCCGCCGATCCCGCGGCCAAGCTCTGCTACAACGACTACAACACCGACGGCGTCAACGCGAAGAGCAACGCCGTCTACGCCATGGTGCGGGACTTCAGGTCACGTGGGGTGCCGATCGACTGCGTGGGCTTCCAGTCCCACTTCAACAGCGCCTCCCCCGTGCCGGGCGACTACCGGGCGAACCTCCAGCGCTTCGCCGACCTCGGCGTCGACGTACAGATCACCGAGCTGGACATCGAGGGCTCCGGCGCCTCCCAGGCGACCAGCTACGCCAACGTGGTCAACGCCTGTCTGGGCGTGTCCCGCTGCACCGGCATCACCGTCTGGGGCGTGACGGACAAGTACTCGTGGCGCGCCTCCGGCACTCCCCTGCTGTTCGACGGGAACTACACCAAGAAGCCCGCCTACAGCGCCGTACTGTCCGCTCTCGGCGGCTCGGGCGGCGGAGGCGGCACCGCCTCCTGCACGGTGTCCTACAGCAGGACCAATGACTGGAGTGACCGCTTCAACGGCAGTGTGACGGTGACGGCGGGCAGCACCGCGATCACCGGGTGGTCCGTCGCGGTCACGGTCACCGCGCCCCAGAAGGTGTCCGCCACCTGGAACGGAACGCCCAGCTGGGACGGCAGTGGCAACGTCATGACCATGAGGCCGAACGGGAACGGCGCTCTGGCACCCGGGGCCTCGACGAGCTTCGGCTTCACCGTCATGAAGAACGGCAACAACGCGGCCCCGGCACTCGGCTCGTGCAGCGCTTCCTGAGCGCACGGCTCGTACGGCCCTGAGGAGGGCGTGGCGCCGGCGCTCCGGTGTCACGCCCTCGACGCTCGCCGCTTCACTGCCCGCCGGACGTCCGGTCGCCGGCGTCCTCCTCGTCGGCGGCGTAGGCGAGGAAGTCGTCGACCATCCGGTGGAACAGCGTGGCCAGCTGCTGGAGCCCCTGCGGCGACCAGCCTTCCAGGGCCCGTTCCATCGCCCGGCGACTCGCCTCGCGCACGCGGTCGATCGCCTCCCGGCCGGACGGCGTGAGCCGAATGCGCTGCGCGCGGCGGTCCTCGGGGTCCGGCACGCGGGTCACGTGGCCGGTCTTCCGCAGCTGCTGCACCTGCCGGGTGACGTGCGAGGCCTCCACCGTCGGCCGGGACGCCGGCTCGCCGGGCCGCATCGGCTCCGATTCGTCGATCTGCCGGAGGAGCGCCACCGCCGCGCGGTCCAGGGGCACTCCCGCCTGGGCCATCCGGCGAACGCGGCCCCGGCCGGGGCGTCCCCGGCCGGGGCCTGGCACCCGCCTGACGCGGGCCGGGGCGGAGGACCGCCCGGGCCCGCGCCCGCGTTCAGCCGCCGCGGTTCACAGCGCCGTCGGCTCGCTGACGCCGGCGCGGACACGCAGGGCCTCCCCGCGCCGGCGGAGGAGGTGCGGGGCGCGCAGTTCGCTCGCGAGCAGCCGCTCGGTCAGTTCGGCGCGGCGCTGCTCGGGGACGGAGGTCCGCACGGAGTCGACGAGCCGTTCGGCGGTGGTCCGGTCGAGGTCGCCCTCGTGCAGGAGGAGCCGGGCCACCTCGGGGTCGCCGTGGTCGCCATGGTCGCCGGTGGCGGGAGCGGCGGGGCCGGGCTCGTGGGACCGGGCGACCGCGAGCAGCGGCTCGGCCGCCTCGGCGGGGAGCAGAGCGGCGTACGCGGACAGGTCGGCGTCGGCGGCGATGAGCAGCAGGTGCTTGGCGGTCAACGCGGCCTCGGGGAACGGCTCGCCGACCGCCAGCGGGGCGAGGGACCGGGGCGGGAGGCCGAGCACGCAGCCGGCGTGCAGCAGTACCTGCCTGATGCGCGCGCCCCGGGGACCGTCGGGCAGCAGAGTGGCGGTCCGCTCCAGGAACCGGGCGAGGACCGCGGTGGACGCGGTCGTGTCGATCTTCTCCCCGCCACGGAAGTAGCGGCCCATGTACGCCTTCCACCAGGACAGGTGCACCTCGTAAAGGTCCGCCACCGTGTCTTCGTAGGCGGCTGCGGCGAGCAGACCGTCGTCCGCGAGGCCGCGGAGGGCGGGCACGAGGTCGCGGTAGACCAGGCGCATCCAGGTGTGCGGAGAGCGCTGGATGCCCCAGCAGTACTCGCTGAGGTGATCGCTCAGCAGCTCCGCCAGGCCCATCTCGCCGGCGACGAGGTCGGTGCCGATGCCCGAGCCGGTGACGTCGAAGCGGTAGAAGTGGTCGGAGGACGCGGGCGGGCGGGGTGCGGGCAGCTCCTCGTCGATGATCCGTTCCAGCTCCGCGTAGCTCCGGTGCAGCTCGTCGAAGGGCAGGTCGAGCCGGGGGTGGAGGGGGTTGGCGAAGCGCGTCTTGATCTTGGAGATCTCCTCCGACAGGGCCTGGTAGAGGAAGATCTTGTCGAAGCGGTAGCTGAAGGAGAGCCCGATGTACGGGAAGACCGTGCAGCCCCGGCACTCCGACCGGTGCCCCACCTCCTCGTCGCGGACGCGGAGGAACTCCTCGTCCTGGACCAGCTCCGTGAGACTGCGGTCCCATTCCAGCGAGTTGTCGAAGGCGTGGTAGCAGGGCAGCACCAGGCGCCCGTCGGGACCGACCGTGAGAATGCGCTTGTTGGCGTAGCAGTCGGTGGGCGCGGTCGGGTCCAGGGTCTCCATGTACTTGCGGAAGTGGAGGTTGATCAGTGCGTAGGGCTGGTAGAGCAGACGCAGCAGTTCGGCGGCGATGGCCCCGCCCGTCGGCTCCGACTCGTCCATCCGGTGCGCTCGCGGCGCCTGGCCTGCGAGCGGCTTGCCGTTCTGCTCGATGAGCTTGAGCTTGCGCGCCGTCCGGTTGACGTCGCGGACGGTGTCCTGCTCGTCGAAGTACTCGAACATGCCGGAGAAGTAGATGGAGACCTTGTTGTCGTGCGCGAAGCGCAGCAGGTCCGGCACCTCGTCCACGTTCTCGCGGGTGACCACGCAGATGAGTTTGAGGTTGTCGGAGCCGGTGGCGGCGATGCGCCGGATGACGTCGAGGGCCCGGTCCAGCGTGGGTACGCCGCGGATCTCGCGGTAGCGATCGGGCCGCAGGGTGTCGAGGGAGACGTTCATGGTGTCGACGTACGGCACGATCGCGTCGATGTGCTTGGCGAACCGGATGCCGTTGCTGGTGATCTCCACCGCCATGCCGAGGGATTTGGCGTACTGGACTATCTCGTCGATGTGCGGGTGCAGTACGGGCTCGCCGCCGGTGAAGTCGACATAGCGCACGCCCAGCGCGTGGAGCTCGTCCAGGATCTGGCGGGCCCGGTCGGGGGTGAGCTCCTGGTAGCCCTTGAACTTGTCGTCCTGCCAGACGTTGCAGTAGCCGCAGAGCGAGTTGCAGCGGAAGGTGATGTAGAAGCGGGCCGACTGCAGGCGCCCGGGCGGGGCGGTGGTCGTGAGTTCCGTGGTGGCTGTCACGCTGTCTCTCCATCCATGCGGCATGGTCGAGCGGGGGGCCGGGATCCGGTTCCTCGTCGTCGTGCGGGAAGGCCGGCGTGGACGCGTTCGGGTGGGGCGGGCTTGATGTTTCCATCCGCCCACAGCCGCTGCAATATCGTTCGGAAATATTCTGCAAGCTCTTGCGAAGGGAACGGTACGCGCAACGCGATTGCCGGGCAGAGGAGTTGCAGCCCCGGTGGCAGGCCGGGCCGGCGGGCCGGACGTACGATCCGGGCCGGCCAGGCCCGTTCACCACGCCGGCCCGGGTCAGGGCAGCGGGGCGCCCCGGGCAGCGACCCACAGCTCGTACCACTCCTCGTGGGAGAGCAGGGGATCGCGCTCCACCGCGTCACGGCAGGCGAGGATGCGTTCCGGCCGGGAGGTGCCGATGACCGGGACGATGCCGGCCGGGTGCCTGCGCAGCCACCACAGGAGGATCGTCTCCGGTGTCGTGTCCTTGCGCGCGGCGAGCTTCCTGACCAGCTCACCGGCCGGCGTGGACTCCGGTCCGGTGAAGCGTCCCCGGGCGAGGGCGCCCCACGCCTGGAGGCTCACACCGTTGGCGCGACAGTACTCGATCGTGCCCAGCGGGAATCCGTTCGCGGCCGCCGCGGGCGTGTTGACCAGGACGCCTGCCTCGACCCAGTCGCGCCGCTCCAGGCTCATCTCCAGCTGGTTGACGACGAGGGGCACGTCCAGGTGGCTCTGGAGGTGGGCGATCTGCGCGGCGCCCATGTTCGACACGCCGAACCGTCGCACCAGCCCCTGCCCGTGCAGGGACGCGACCGCCTCCGCGATCTCCTCCGGGTCCGCGAGCGGGTCGGGCCGGTGCAGCAGGAGCACGTCGATCACGTCCGTGCGCAGCCGGGTGAGGCTCTCCTCGACCCTCCGGACGATGCTCGACGCCCGCAGGTCGTAGAGGCCCGGCCGGTCGCCGTCGGGAAGCCGGATGGCGCACTTGGTCTGCAGGACGATGTCCTCCCGCAGCCCCGGCGCCCTGGACAGCACTTCGCCGAAGACCGCCTCGGACTTGCCGTGCCGGTAGATGTCCGCGTGGTCGAAGGCAGTGATCCCGGCGGCCAGGGCGGCCTCGACCGCCGCCTGCGCGTGGGCGATGTCCGCCGCGGCGTACGGCGTGCGGTCCCAGCCGCCCCCGAGCCCCATGCAGCCGTACAGCAGCCGGCCGTGCTCCGTGCCGGTCCGTCGTGTCATCGCGGTCCCTTCCCTGTCTCGCGACGTCTCTCCCGACGTCTCTTCTGACGCCTGTCCCGACGTCTTTCCCGACGCCTGCCCTGACGTCCCTTCCGACGCCTGCCCTGACGTCCCTTCCGACGAAGCCGGTGCTTGTCGCAGGTCGGTCCGTCGGTGCTTCCGCTTCATCCGTGTCGTGCGCGTCATCCCGGCACCGTGTCATCGCGTCACCGTGTCATCGCGTCACCGTGTCATCGCGTCACCGTGTCATGGCGTCCGCCAGCATCTCGGCGACGGCGAGCACCGGAAGCTGGGTGTTCGCCGCCGGGACCGTCGGCAGGATCGAGGCGTCGACGACCCTCAGGTTCGCCACGCCCCGGACGCGGCCCTCCCCGTCGACCACGGCCGACGGGTCGCTCACGGGCCCCATCGCACACGTGCCGACGGGGTGCCAGTACGTGCCCAGCCGGGCACGCAGTTCCTCATCCGGCAGGTCCTGTGCGGGCGTTCCCCGCGCCGGTCCCGCCAGCGGCCCGAACGCGGCCGAAGTGGCCAGGCGTTCGACGATCCGCAGGCCCGACCGGAGGGCGGCGACGTCCCTGCCCTCCGGATCCGAGAGGAACGCGGGGTCGATCTCCGGAGGTGCGGTGTGGTCGGCGGACCTCAGCCGTACCCGGCCGCGCGAGGCCGGCTTCATGAGGAACGCGGAGATTCCGGCCTCGTACCGCCCTGGCGGCAGCCTGCCGAACAGCGGATCGCCCGCGGACGGCAGGATGTGCAGGTTCCAGCCGCCGTCCGGGGACCCCTCGCCGGCCGCCCTGATCAGCATCCGGCTGACGTACAGGTCTCCGGCGGCCTCCTTGGCGGCCAGGGCCGCGTTCAGGTCGTCCGTCGGCTCCAGCGGCACGAAGACACCGGGCTGGTCGACGAGGTTCGCCCCGACCCCGGGCAGGTCGACCTCGGGGCGGATGCCGGCCTCCCGCACATGGTCCGCCGGCCCGATACCGCTGCGCATGAGCAGTGCGGCAGAGCCGAAGGTGCCGCAGGCGACCAGGAACTCGCCGGCGACGACGGTCCTGAGCCCTCCCTCGACGTCCAGGTCGACACTGTGGACCCGGCCGCCGCGCACCGCCATGCGTGCCACCACGGCCTCCGCGACGATCGAGAGGTTCGGCCGGGACCGTACCTCCGCGTCGAGGTAGGCGAGGGCCGCGTTCCAGCGGATCCCGTCGACGGCGTTGATCAGCGGTGTTCCGTACCCGGGGCGACCCGGAGCACCCATGTCCACCCGGTCGTAGCCCAGTTCGGCGGCCGCGGCCAGCGCGGCGCGGCTCCAGGGCGAGAACTCGTTGTCCGGGACCTCCCGCAGGCCCATGTGCTCCACCGCCCGGCGGCGGTAGGGCTCCATCGCCGCGGCGGACCACAGCGGACCGCCCGCGCGCGCCCATTCCTCGTGGTCGGCGTCCGAGCCCCAGGTGTTCCAGCAGCCGTTGACGCACGACGAGCCGCCCAGGATGCGCGCCCTGATGCGGTGCACCTCGGTGTGGCGCTCCCACACGTCGTCACGGGGCAGGGCGCGGGCGTTCAGCACCTTCGGGGGCCAGGCCCGCCGGTCCGCGCCGTGATCGGGGCCCGCCTCCACCAGGCAGACCGTCCGTCCGGGGTCCTCGCTGAGGCGGGCGGCCAGCACACAGCCGGCCACTCCCCCGCCGAGGATCACGACGTCGAATCCGGCCCCTCGCGGCACGGCCGTCACGCGAGCCCCCCGGCGACGGGAGCGACCGAGCCGCCGCGGACGGGCCGCGCGGACATCCGGGACTCCAGCTCGGCGGCCCGCGCGAGAAGCCGGTCGCGTCCGATCGGGTCGACCCTGGTCGCCGGAACGGTGCAGGCGTAGGCCCCGGCGACGGCCCCGTACAGGCCGCACCGCCACGGCGGCTCGCCCGCCAGCCAGCCGAGGAGGAAGCCGGACGCGAAGGCGTCGCCGGCCCCGTTGGAATCGACCACCGGGACGGGGGGCTCGACGGCCGGGACATGGGTCAGTTCGCCGTCGGCCAGGAGATACGCGCCGTCGGCTCCGGCGGTGGCGACGACCACCTCGGCCCGGCCGCGCTCCACGACCTGGCGCATGGTGCGCTCGGGGTCCGCCAGGGCGGTGGTGGAGACGAAGACGAGGTCCGCCTCGTGGGCGAAGGGTTCGTGGTACGCGTTGAGGCCGTCCCAGTTGTGCAGGTCGGTCGAGATGGTCAGACCGGCCTCCCGCAGGGCGGGGAGGGCGAACGCGCACGGGTAGGTGATGGACACGTGGGCGTGGCGGCTCACCGCCGCCAGGGACCGGACCGTCTCCGGGGGCAGCCGGTCCGCCTCCCGTGAGCGGCTGTCGTCGTACAGGGACAGCCGCCGTCCGTCGGGGTCCACGAGGTTGACCGCACGCTTGGTGCCACCGGGCAGCGGGACCGTGGTGAGCGCGATACCGCGGTCGCGGTGGAGCGCGCGGATCAGCTCGCCCTCGTGGTCGTCACCGATCATGTCGAGGTGGCGGGTGCGCAGCCCCAGCGCGTTGACTCCCAGCGCGACGAAGTCGCCGCTCTGTCCCGCCCGCGTCTCGATCCCGGGCCGGATCATGTAGCTGTCGGCGTACGGCAACGGCAGTTCGGGAACGTGCACGATCGTGTCCACTCCTGCGCCTCCCAGGACGAGGACATCGGTCTCGGTGCTCATGGGTGCTCCTCTCGGGCCAAAGGTGTGACCGCGGCGGGCCACTCGGCGACCAGCACACGACAGCTCGACCACTCCGGACGATCCTCGGCGTTCACCCCGGATCCGTGACGGCGCCTCCCGGCCCGGATCTCCACGACCGGCCACGCCGCCCGCCCGACCCACCACACCGACCGACCCACCGCACCGCACCGCACCGACCGACCACGCCGACCGCGCCGACGGCGCCGACCGACCAAGCCGTCCGTCCGTCCGTCCGTCCGTCCGTCCGTCCGTCAACTGTGCCTGTCGGCACGTGAGTCAAGCAGGCCGCCCGCATCGTGGCAAGAAGTTGCAGAATCTTCCCGCAAGTCTTGCGAAACATGCTGCGGACCTCGGAGCGACGGGGTAGGACGGCAGCCAGGAAGACCGTCGGCCGCGGCGTGGACGGCGAACGGCGGATCGGCCGGCCCGAGGGGCGGGGGTCCGCCGGAATCCGGCGCGTGGCCCCGCACCCGGGCCCGTCACCGGGGCTCGTCGGAGAGCCCGTCGTCGGGCGCCGCCCCCGGCCGGCACGCCCCGGGGCCGTCCGGGGCGCCGGACAGGTCACGGTAGAGCTCGGCGACGGCCCGGGGGCCCTCATGCCCGGCGAGGTCCTCCAGGGTGAGCGGCCGGCCGTCCGGGTCGGCCACGGGCAGCCGCCAGTTGGGGTACTCGTCGGCCGTCCCGGGCAGGTTCTGCGGGCGGCGGTCCCCCACGGTGTCCGGGAGCCAGACGCCGAGCAGCTTCGCCGGGGTGAGCGCCAGGAACCGGTGCAGGCCGAGCGCCTCCCGTCCGGGGACCGTCCCGCTCCCCGGCCCCAGCGCCCCGAGCCGGTCCAGCTCGGCCAGCCAGGCGGCCCGTTCGGACGCGGCCGACACGGCGGCCTGTTCCAACGGCTCGCCGAGCAGGCCGAGGCGCTCGTGCAGCCGGACGTGCGCGCCCTCCAGCCAGGCCGCGGTGCTCGGCAGGTCGTGGGTGGTGAGGGTGGCCAGGCAGTCGCCGCGCCACCGCTCGGGCGGCAGCGGGCCGGAACGTTGCTCCGGTCCGCCGAGGTACTCGAAGCGCAGCACGGAGGTGCCGAGGATTCCCCGGTCCGCGAGCTCCTCACGGACGCCCCGCTCGACGGTGCCGAGGTCCTCGCCGATCACCAGGCTGCCCGCCCGGTGCGCCTCCAGGGCCAGCACCCCCAGCAGAGCCTCGTGGTCGTAGCGTACGTAGGTGCCCTGGCCGGGGCCGGCCCCGTCCGGGATCCACCAGAGCCGGAAGAGGCCCATGATGTGGTCCAGGCGCAGTGCGCCGGAGCGTCGCAGGGTGCCGCGCAGCACTTCGGCGAAGGGGCCGTATCCGGCCTCGGCGAGGGCGTCCGGCCGCCAGGGCGGCTGGCCCCAGTCCTGTCCGTGCGGGTTGAAGTCGTCGGGTGGGCAGCCGACCGTCATGCCCTGCGCCAGACAGCTCTGGAAGCTCCAGGCGTCGGCGCCCTCGGGGTCGACGCCGACGGCGAGGTCGTGCATCAGTCCGATGGCCATGCCCGCTCCGGTGGCGGCCCGCTGGGCCTCGGCGAGCTGGTCGTCGACCAGCCAGGCGACACGGCGGTGGAACTCGATGCGGTCCGCCAGGTCCCGACGCGCGGCGGCGATACCCGTCCCCCCGGGGCTGCGCAGCCCGGCGGGCCAGGAGCGCCAGCGGGGGCCGTGGACCTCGGCGAGGGCGCACCAGGTCGCGTAGTCGTCCAGTCCCGGCCCCTCGCCGGCGACGTACTGCCGGTAGGCGGCGCTCCGTCCGGGGCCGAGCGGTACCCGGTGCAGGAGTTCCAGGGCACGCAGCTTCAGGTCACGGACGGCGGCGCGGTCGATCAGGTCCCCGTCGAGCACGTCGTCGCGCAGCCGGGCGGCGCCCGCGGTCAGCCGGGCGGCGGTCTCCCGGTCGCCGGGCGCCAGGGCGGCGTACTCGGGGACGGTCTCGATCCGCAGGTTCATCGGGTCGGCGTAGCGCCGGCTGCCGGGCCGGTACGGGGAGGGGTCGGGCATCGGCCCGGGCACATAGGCGTGGAGGGGGTTGAGCTGGATGAAGTCGGCTCCGAGGCCGCCCGCCCAGCGGGCCAGACCGGCGAGGTCCCCGAGGTCGCCCATGCCCCAGGAGCGGCGGGAGAGGAGCGAGTACAGCTGGACGAGGAAGCCCCAGCCCCGGTGTGCGGGGCCGGGCAGCCGCTCGGGCGCGATGAGCAGCGGAACGGCCTCGGACCGCCCCCCGCGCGTCGCGTGCAGGGTGTGGCGGCCGACGGGGAAGTCGGCCAGCTCCTTGCCGAGTGAGCCGACCCGGTGGGTGCGGCCGTCCTCGGTCCGGACCCGGATCGCGGTGCCGGGCGGGACGGAGAGGCCGGGCCGGGGCCGGCCGGAGCGGAGCACGACGACGGGCGGCAGGAGGCGGGCCGTCAGGGCGTGCCGGCGTTCGGCGAGGGCGGCCCGGACGCCGGCGGGGGTGGCGGCGTCGACACCGAGGGCGGCGAGCACCGCGCGCAGGGTGTCGGGGCCGGTGTCGACCCGGTGGCCGAGATCGGTGGTGTAGTGCGTGTCCACGCCGTGCAGGCGGGCGAGTTCGGCCAGTTCGGGGGTGGGCGGCATCGCGCGGCTCTCCGGTCAGTGGGGGGCGGTCGGGAAGAGGCGTTCGAGTACCGCCGCGACGCCGTCCTCCTCGTTGGTCGGGGCGATCTCGTCGGCGCGCCGCCGCAGTTCGGCGTGGGCGTTGCCCATGGCGACGCCGTGGCCGGCCCACTCGAACATCGGGATGTCGTTGGGCATGTCGCCGAAGGCGATGGTCTCGGCCGGGGTGAAGCCGAGCCTGCGGGCCGCCGCGGCGAGGCCGCTCGCCTTGCTGACGCCGGCCGGAAGCAGTTCGACCAGGCCCTCGCCGGAGTGGGTGACGTTGATCCGCCGCTCGCAGACCCGCAGGGCCAGGGCGGCCAGGGCGTCGTCGTCCCGTTCCCGGCTGCGGATCAGGACCTTCTCCAGCGGCCGCGCCCAGAGTTCGGCGGGCTCCTCGACGAGGCGCCAGCCGTGCCGGACCCGCTCGGCGAAGCCCGGGGTGACCAGGAACTCCCCGGACATGCCCGCGGTCACGACGCCGAGTTCCAGCGGTCCCGCCTCCTCGGCGATCCGTCCGATCAGTCTCCGGACGGTGGGTCGGTCCAGCGTGGCCGAGGAGAGCAACCGGTCGGCGCCCACGTCGTAGAGCTGGGCGCCCTGGCCGCAGACGGCCAGGCCCCGGTAGCCGAGCGGCTTCAGCAGGCTGCGGCAGCCGGGTGCGGGCCTGCCGGTGACCACCAGGTGCCGGGCGCCGGAGGCGACGGCGCCGGCCAGCGCCTTGCGGGTGCGGGCCGAGACGCTGAGGTCGCCGCGGAGCAGCGTGCCGTCGAGGTCGGTCGCGACGACGGTGAAACCGGTCGGACCGGGGCGGCCGGGTGCGGTCATCGCCCGTCCTCCGGATGCGGGGTGTGCAGGGTGAGCAGGGTGTGTGCGGCCAGGGTGGCGGCGTCGGTGATGTGTCCGGCGAGGACGAGGTGGCGCCATTCGTCGGGGCCGGCCCAGCGCTGGCGCATGTCGGCCTCGGTGGCCTCGCGCTGCGGCTCCCCCTGGATCAGGTCCTCGGCGAGGAAGACGTGACAGCCCTGGCTGGCGTAGCCGTACGCGACGTGGAGCCGTCCCAGAGGGGTCATCCGGCCTGCCCGCAGGCCGGTCTCCTCGCGCAGTTCGGCGCGGGCGAGTTCGAGGGGGCTCTCCTCCTGGTGTCCTTGCGGCCAGGAGCCCTGGGGGAACTCCCAGTACCGGCCGCCGACGGGGTAGCGGTACTGCTCGACCAGATGCACCCGGCCGTCCTGGCGCGGGATCACCAGGGCGTAGTCGGGCTTGTCGACCACGCCGTAGCGGCCGGGGCTGCCGTCCGGGTGCCGGATGTCGTCCTCGCGGACGCTCATCCAGGCGTTGCGGTAGACCTCTCGGGAGCGGATGGTGCGGATCACGGGGCGTCCTCCAGCAGCGTCCGGACGCCCTCGGCGACACCGCGCACCCGCAGGCCCCGGGCGGCCAGGAAGTCCTCCAGCCGGTCGCTGGTCAGGCAGGTGTTCACCGGTCTGCTGGCGTACCGGCCGAGGGCCTTCGGCACCCGTACGACCAGGGAGCGGGGGACGCCGAGGCCGTCGGCGACGGCCTCGGCCCAGGCGGCGCGCGAGATCCGGTCGGGGCCGCCGAGGTGGAGCAGCGAAGGCGCTCCGGCGGCCAGGACGGCGGCGGTCACCGCGGCGACGTCGGCGGCCAGGACGGGGGTCGTCCACTGGTCGTCGGGGGCCTCGACCGGTTCGCCCCGGCGGAGGCGGTGGGCGCAGGCGGAGAAGTAGTTGAGCCACTTGGTGGTGTGCGGCGGCTCCCAGCCGTACACGAGGGAGACCCGCAGCACGGTGCCGTCGGCCGTCTCCCTGACGATCCGCTCGGCGCGCAGTTTGGCCCGGCCGTAGGCGTTGGCGGGGGCCGTGGGAGTGGATTCGTCGTTCTCGGGCGAGCTGCCGTCGAAGACGTTGTCGGTGGAGATGAGCACCGTGCGGCAGCCGGGTGCGGCGGCCGTGAGGTGGGCGGTGGCAGCGGTGTGCAGTGCGGCGGCCCGCTCGGGGTGGGCCTCGCACCAGGTCACGTCGGAGGGGCCGTGCACCAGGACGAGGCGGTCGGGCCGGACCCGGTCGACCGCGCGGGCGCAGGACGCGGCGTCGGCCGCGTCCAGGGGGATCCAGGGGGCCGTGGCGGCCTCCGGCGGGCGACGGGAGGCCAGTACGGCGTTCTCGCCCGAGTCGGTGAGCCGGGCGGCGACGGCCCGGCCGACGAAGCCGCTGCCGACGATCAGGGTGCGCGTCACGTCACCGTCACCGCCTGCCGGGCCGCGGCGCGGGCGGTGAGCAGCCGGCCCGCGCCGATCAGACCGTGGTCGTCGTCGGGCTCGCCGAGCACGATCATCCGGCGGATGTCCTGTGGGCTCAGGCCGAAGCAGCCGAGGCGTTCCAGCTCCTCGGTGAGCAGCTCGGCGTATCGGGGTCCGACGGCCAGCGCGAAGCCGCCCATGAGGACGTAGCGGCGCACGCCGATGGAGGTGAAGACCGAGTTGATCGCGGAGGCCAGATGGGCGATGCCCTCGCGCAGGACGGCGGTCGCGAACGTGTCCGCCGCGCGGACGGCGGCGACCAGGACCCGGTTGTCGAGCAGCTCGGCGTCGGGTGCGGCGAGGCCCAGGTACGAGCGGGCGTAGCCGGCCGGGTCGGCCTGGGCGGCACGGCGGGCGGCCGCCAGCGTGCCGCGGCCGGAGGCGATGCCGCCGAGGTGGCCGCGTCCGCCGCAGTCGCACAGCGGGGCCTGCGGGGACGGGTCGCAGGTCCAGTGTCCGAGTTCGCCGCCGTGACCCTCGGGGTCGAGCAGGACCTCTCCCGCACGGTAGATCTTGGTTCCGATGCCGGAGCTGACGGTGATCAGGCAGAACGCCTGGTCCCCGTGGGTGTCGACATATCTCCAGACGGCCGCCGTCAGGTCGTTGACCACGACCACCGGCACGCCGAGGCGTTCCTCCAGCAGGAGCCGCAGGGGAAGCGGTTCGCCGCGGGCTCCCCAGACCGTCGGGGCGGTGACGATCCGGCCGTCGGCGGTGACGGGGCCGGCGAAGGCCACGGCCAGGGCGCCGCTGCGGTGTCGTCGGACCGCCTCGGCGGCGAGGGACGCGAGCTGCTCGGCCACCCTGTTCTGCAGTTCGGGCACCGGGGCGCCGGGGTGGCGGGCCATCCCGTCGGTGGGGGTGCGCCGGATGTCGGTGACGGCGCCGGTGTCCGCGTCGTAACGGGCGATCCGCAGGGTGGTGCCGCCGAGGTCGACGACGGTACAGGCGTGTTCAGACACTGGCCCCTCCATGGGTGTACGGGGTCTCCAGCTGCTGCACGGATCCGTCCTCCAGGACGATCGCGGAGTCGATCTCGGCTCCGGCGGGGACGGTGGCGCCGGGCAGCAGGACGCTGCGGCGGACGATCGCGCCGGCGCCGACGCGGACGCCGGGGAAGGCGACGCTCCGCTCGATCCGGCCCCGGTTGGCGAGGTCGGCGGGGACCACGCTGCGTGCGATGCCGGGTGCGCTCACGACGAGGCCGCGCGCCACGCCGGGCCGCACGGTGCGGGGCAGCCGGTCGAGCGGCAGCGAGGGACGGCTGTCCACCAGGGCCAGGTGGGAGCGGTGGTAGCGGTCGACGGTTCCGATGTCCTCCCAGTGGCCGGGCACTTCGTGGCCGAGGATCCGCTCGCCGCCGGCCAGCATCGCGGGGATGACGTCCCGGCTGATGTCGTGCTGCCAGCGGGAGCCGTCGAGCTTCTCCAGGTACCGGTGCAGCACCGCCGCGTCGAAGACGCAGAACGCGGCGAACACCAGGTCGCTGGTCGGCTCGGCGGGCTTCTCCACGAATCCGGTGAGCTGTCCGGAGGGGTCGAACTCGACCATCCCGAAGAGGTGCACGTAGCGGCGCTCGATCCGCTGGTAGGCGAGGGTGAGGGCGGCGCCGGTACGGCGGTGCCGCTCGATCAGCGGGCCGTAGTCGAAGCGGTACACGTGGTCGGCGTGCAGCACCAGGACGTCGGAGGTGTCCGGGCCGAAGATGTACGGGGCCTTGCGGATCAGGGCGTCGGCGGTGCCCCGTTCGGGCGGCCCGGCCGGGCCCGCCGGCCGGTGCCCGGCGCCCTCCCGGTACCCCTGGTCGTAGGGGCCGAAGTGCACCCGGAAGCCGGGGCGCCACCAGGTCCCGTAGAGGTCGTCCATCAACTGCCGCTCCTCGTACTGGGAGAGCAGCAGCACCTCTTCCAGACCGGAGGCGTCGGCGTTGGCGAGAGAGAAGTCGATCAGCCGGCAGGCGCCGCCGTAGGGCACCAGCGGCTTGAGCCTGCCGTGGCCCAGCCTGCCCATCCTGCGTCCTTCGCCGCCGGCCAGGAGGACGGCGCGCACTCCCTCAGCCATGGCGGACCACGTCCCACACGGTGCGGCCGGTGGACAGCGTGATCAACAGGTGCAGCTCCCGGCCGGTGGCGGGCGGCGCACCGGTGAACTCCGTCCCGTCGCGGGTCAGCCGTCGCACCGTCACCGGCTGCCTGCCCGGACCGTCCGGGGCGGGTTCGACCAGTTCGACCCGCTCCGCGTGCGGGAGGCGGTAGACGATCCGGCCGCCCCGGACGGTGCAGCGGCCCCGCAGCCGGGCCCGCAGGGCCGGATCGCTGTCGGCGGTCCGCTCGCAGCGGGCGAAGTCGGCGCGCTCCCAGGCGGCTTCGAACAGCGCGCGGGCGGCCGGGCCGTCCAGCTCCCGGCAGCGCCGGTAGGCGTCGGCGTCTCCCAGGCGGGCGGCGGCCTCCGCGATTTCCTCCCGATGGGTGTCGTACGCCTCCGGGGGCAACAGGTCGAACCAGCCGTGGCGCAGCATCGTCGCGACGTCGGGTTGGGGCCGCCGTCCCTCCCAGAGCGGGGTGAAGGCGTCCAGGTGCAGCCGCGCTGCCCGGTCCCAGGTGAACCGCCTGGCGTTCGCCATGGCGTTGGCCCGCAGTCTGCGGTACTGCTCGGGCTGCTCGTTCAGCAGGGCCGCCGCCTGGTGGATGCGCCGGGCGAGGGCGTCGACGAGCAGCGGGTCGTCCTCGGCGAAGGAGCGGTTGACGGCGAAGCCGGTGGCTCCGGCGGCGTCGGGGCCGTCCAGCGGATCGGCCGTGTGCCCGAAGTGGGCCATGCCGAGCTGGGCGGTGGCGATCGGTACCGCGCCCACGGCCATGGCCTCGCCCTGGGCGATGAGGAAGGTGTCCATCTCGAACTTGGACGGGAAGAGGCAGAAGTCGGAGGAGGCGGCGTACGCGACGATCCGCTGCTCCTCGACCCGCCGCCATTCCAGGTGGACGCGGCCCTTGTGCCGTTCGGCCACCTCGTGGGCGTACGGGTCGTCGATCCCGTCGTCGCTGATGCAGCGCAGCACGAAGTTGGCGGCGAGTCCTTCGTCCAGGACCCGGTCGACGGCGCGGAACAGTTCGGTCTGCCCCTTGTGGTTCACGGCGTAGCGGGCGTTGTGGAAGAAGGTCGGCAGCCGGTGGTCGAGGCCGAGCCCGCCGAGGACGGACGCCCGGTCGGCGGACGGCGGTCCACCGGCGGTCCAGGTGTCGCCGACGGCGCAGCCGCCCACGAAGTTCTTGTGCGCGTTGCGCCGCACGGTGTCGTGGACCGGGAGCCGGGTGAAGAGCTGTTCGAAGGGGGTGTCGGCGAAGGCGGTGTAGAAGTCCTGGTGGCCGGGCGAGAGGAAGTCGACCAGGTCGGCGTGGTCGGCCACCAGGTCGTACACGCGGACGTGTCCGGGGCCGTACTCGTAGTGCAGATGGGTGAGCTGCTGGTAGCCGCTCATCACCGCCTCGTGCTCGGTGAGGGGGTGGTCCGCGTCCTCGGCGGGGAGTGTCACGCCGGCGTCGAGGAAGGTCAGCAGCCGTTCCACCTTGGGGCGGTAGACCTTCTTCGTGATCGGCATGTTGCTCTGCACGGTGCCCACGACCGTCTTGCGGGGGTCGTTCCGGAAGGCCGCCGGCATCAGGTAGTGGTAGTACGGCTCGTGGGCGTGGATCACGGCCTTGTCGTCGGCGAACCGGTGCCGGACGAAACGGATGGTGTCGACCTGGTAGGCCAGCGGCTTGAAGAAGACGAGGTCGTGGCCCTTGCTCCCGTACGGCGGGTAGAACCGGTCCGGCAGCTCGTCGAGCAGCTGGTTGGACAGGAAGTAGAGGTCGACGCCGTCCAGCCGCAGGCGGTGTGCGGTGGTGGTCAGCGGGATCCGCACCTCGGCCGGGAAGCGTTCGCCCCAGGTCCCCGGGTCCAGGACGAGCGGGAGCTCGTATGTGTCGTGGTAGTCGAGCGTCTCCAGGTCGTAGTCCCCGCGCAGGTCGTCGAGGCGGCCGTGGGCCGGGGTGACGACGGAGACGCGGTGACCCTGGTCGGCCAGCGCCTTGGAGAGGTTCCAGAGGTAGACGGATATGCCGCCCTGCAGGAAGCGGTGGTCGAAGCCGCCGCATTCGAAGTACGTCTCGATGATGTGCACGGGCGTCAGTCCTTCGCCGTGGTGGCCGGCAGGCCGTCGGCCTCCACGGCGTGCCGCAGGTTGATCGCCGCGTGGTAGGCGCGGTCGTGGGCGTAGGCGTAGTCGAGCTCGTGGAGGAGCCGGCGCAGCCGGAACAGCCGCCAGGCGGGGTGGCCGGTCAGTTGCCGGCCACCGGTGAGCAGCTCTCCGGTGCGGGCCGCCCAGAGCCCGGCGGCGGACCGCAGCCGGGACAGCGCGGCCAGGCGGCGGGGTGTCCAGCCGGGGGTGTCGGGCGCCGCGCCGGCGGCCTGGAGCAGCGCCGCGCGGCAGGTGTCGTCGGGGTCCATGCCGAGGAACCCCGCCGCCTCGTCGGCGAACTCGTCGGCGGTGAAGATCTCCAGGCCGCGCCGCAGGGCCGCCAGGTCCTGCCACGGGGACTGGGCGGTGGAGGGGTCGGCCGGGTCCGAGGGCGGGGTGGAGAGGTCGATGACGCACAGCTTCCAGCTGCCGTCGGTGTTCTCGTGGCGCAGCAGGTGGGACAGGTGCAGGTCGCCGTGGCAGGGGCCGGTCGGCCAGGGCTCGGGCGGCAGGGCCGCGATGAGCGCCAGCTCACGTTCCAGTCCGCCGACGGCGGCGTGCCGGACGGGCGCGGGGAAGCGGCAGTCGTCCAGGATCGACGGGCGCAGCGCGGCGACCCCTTCGGCCGCCTCGGCGAGGAAGCCGTCGGCGGGGAAGTCGGGGTGCGGGCCCAGCCGTTCGGCCAGCTCGCGGTGGAAGTCGCGCAGGAACCGTCCCGCCTCGGCGAGCGGTGCCGTGAGGGTTCGCTGGGACTCGGTGACCGCGGCCCGCGGGTCGGCTCCGGCGTGCAGCAGCGGCCACAGGGCCCGTATGCCGACGCGCAGCGGGACGTTGAGGCCCTCGCCGTCGGCGTAGCGGTAGAGCACGCCGAGGGGCTCCCGGCGGCCGGTGGCGGTGTCCACGTAGGTGTAGTCGCCGACCGGCTCCTGGGTGTGGCCGGAGCCGGCCATGAGCCGCAGGAGTTCGGGTTCCCGGGCGTCGGCGCCGATCCGCCGGTACGTCTTGTGGGCGTGCGGGGCGCCGCCCAGGTCGAGCAGCGACAGGGCGTTGGAGGACCAGCCGGGCTCGAAGGGCAGCTGGGCCCGGTAGGCGGCGGGGTCACCCCGGAACTCGATCACGTTGCCGCCCCGGGTGGGCAGGCGCAGTCCGTCCCGCAGCGCCCGTACGACGAGCCGGTCGTACGCGGCGGTGCGGTCGGCGGACCGGCCGGGGTCGGCGTCGAGGACGGGGACGAACCAGCGGCCGGCCGTCTCCCCGGCGGAGGCGACGACGAGCAGGCGGACGGATCCCAGGGTGGCCTGGTCGAGGAGTTCGAAGTGGGCGGCCCGTCGGCCGGTCTCGTCCATCCAGGGGGCCTGACGGAGCAGTTCGACCGTGGCCGGCGGGGGGCTGCCGAGCAGCAGGGTTTCCAAGGTTCAGCTCCCGGTCATCTCGTAGCGGTCGACGCCCCGGTGCCAGACCACCAGGGCGAGCGTCACCAGCGCGGCGGTCACCAGCAGCAGCCAGGGCAGCATGTGGGTGTGCCCGAAGAGCAGGTAGGACGCGGGGACGTAGGCGGTGAAGGCGTACGGCAGCAGCCAGGTCAGCAGCCACCGCAGGGACGGGTGGTACAGGTCGAGGGGGTAGCCGGAGAAGTCGCCGAGCTGGTTGGCCGCATAGAGCGCCGGGAAGCTGCTGGTGGTCCAGAAGGCGAGTGCGGCGAACACGGTCTTGATCGCGGCGAGGATCAGGGCCCCGCAGAGCACGAGCAGCGGGGCGAGGAGCAGTTGGCCGGCGGTGGGATCGAGGTCCAGGCTCTCCGCCGCGTACCAGGTGAGGGCGATTCCGGTGATCAGTTCGCCGAAGCCGTCCGGGTACAGGAAGCGCTCGGAGAGCAGGGAGAACAGCGGGTGGACCGGGCGGATCAGGTACCGGAAGAACTCGCCGGACTGGACCAGTTTCCTGGCGAGGATCCACAGCTGGTCGGTGAAGAGCCGGTCCAGACCGCGCGGGAGCAGCGAGAAGCCGAGCAGGAACAGCACTTGGTGGTAGTTCCAGCCCGCGATGACGGGGACCTGCTGGAAGACCATGCCGATGACGGCGACCTGGCAGACGACTCTCAGCAGCAGTCCGCCGGCGCCGAGGACGAAGTCCATCCGGTACTCCGTCAGCCGGTGCAGGCTGACGGCGCTCAGGTGCCAGGTGAGCCGGGTGTAGCGGGCCGCGGTGGTGAAGGGTCTCATCCGCCGAGCACCTCCACGTGCCGGACGGCGCGACGCCAGGCGAGGGCGGCCAGGGCGGCCAGGACACCGGCCCAGGCGGCTTGGCGGGCCAGGATCCCGAGGGCGTCGGCCGGGCCGTCGTAGTGGCCGAGCAGGAGCCGCAGCGGGCCGTCGATCAGTCCCTGGAAGGGCAGGGCGTTCGCGATGGCGGCCAGCGGGCCCGGCATGAGGGCGAGTGGGACGACCTGGCCCGAGAAGAACGCGACGACGCTGTCCTTGACGATCCGGATGCCCCAGATGTTGGTGGTGAGGAATCCGGCCAGGCCGACCAGCAGATTCACTCCGAAGCCGATGACCAGGGAGAACCCGGCGGAGAGCGCGAACAGCGCGGCGCCCGCCCCGCTCGGCACGGTGAGCGGCAGCAGCAGCGCGTACAGCAGCAGCACCGGCAGGGCGACCAGCACGGCGTTCACGAGCGAGACCGGCAGCCCGGCGGCGAACCGGGAGAGCGGGTAGTTGACGGGGCGCAGGAGCGAGACGGCGATGTCCCCCCGCTGGACCTCCCCCGCCACCTCCTCGTCCACCCGGTTGGCCTGGAGCAGCGCGAGCACCTGGGCCAGCAGCACGTACGTGGTCAGCTCGGGCAGCTCGTAGCCACCGGGCGGACCGCCGGTGCGGCC
The DNA here is from genome assembly GCF_036322365.1 of Streptomyces sp. SP18CS02. NCBI lineage: Bacteria > Bacillati > Actinomycetota > Actinomycetes > Kitasatosporales > Streptomycetaceae > Streptomyces > Streptomyces sp. SP18CS02. Next base: position 172,537 of record NZ_JAQYXC010000262.1, on the reverse strand, counting down.
CGCGTACACCGCGCGCCACAGGAAGATCTGCAGGCCGACGGCGGTGGCCGCGGTGACGGCGTTGATCAGGAACGTCGAGCGGTACTGGAGCAGGCTCTGCAGGCTGCCCACGGCGAACGGGGTGTACCGGCGCAGGGCGGCGACGGGTGTCATACCAGCGCCTCCGGCGTCCGGTCCGGGCCGGTGTAGATCCGGCGCAGCACCGTCTCCAGGTCCGGCTCCGGGGCGACGCAGTCGGTGAGTTCGAAGTGCTCCAGGAGGAAGCCCATCACCTGCCGGGCGGACCAGCGCCGTGCCGGGTAGTCCACCGTGATCCGCCCGCCCTCGACGGGCCGGGCCGATGCCCCTTCGAGGTGTCCTTCGATCAGGGTGATCGCCTGCTCCGGGGACGGCTCGCCCTGGTACTCGAAGACGACGGCACGGGTGTCGGCGGTCCGCAGGAGCTCGCGCATGGTGCCCTGGTGCACGACCTCGCCCCGGTTGACCACGAGGACCTGGTCGCAGATGGCCGTGATGTCGCCGATGTCATGGCTGGTGAGCATGATGGTGGTGCCGAGCTCCGCGTTGACGTGGTTGATCAGTTCGCGGACGGCCTCCTTCAGCACCAGGTCGAGTCCGACGGTCGGCTCGTCCAGGAACACCACCGCCGGGTCGTGCAGCAGGCTGGCCGCCACCTCGGCGCGCATCCGCTGGCCCAGGCTCAGCTGCCGTACCGGGGTGGTGCCGAGGGCGTCGAGGTCGAGCAGCTCGCGGTACAGCGCCATGTTGCGCCGGTACACCGGGTCGGGGACCTCGTGGATGCGCCGCAGGATACGGAAGGAGTCGGGCACCGGCAGGTCCCACCAGAGCTGGCTGCGCTGGCCGAAGACCACACCGATGTTGGCCGCGTTGCGCCGCCGCTCCCGGTACGGCTCCAGCCCCGACACCAGGCAGCGGCCGGAGGTCGGGCGCATGATGCCCGTGAGCATCTTGACGGTGGTGGACTTCCCGGCGCCGTTGGCGCCGATGTAGGCGGCCTTGCCCCCGGCCGGGATCTCGAAGGACACACCGGAGACGGCGCGGACGAGGCGGTGCTCGCGGCTGAACAGCGTGCCAAGACTGCCGAGCAGGCCGGGCCGGCGCCGGTAGACCTTGAACTCCTTCACCAGGTTCTCGGCGACGATCACCGCGCGGCCTCCGTGACGCGTTCCAGGGCGCGGCCGAGCAGACCGACGCCCTCCTCCAGGAGGGCCCGGTCGATGGTGAACGGCGGGGCGAGCCGGATGATGTGGCCGCCGATCGAGGTCCGCAGGCCGAGATCGAGGGCGGCGAGGTACACCGCGCGGGCGATCTCGGGGGCGGGCTCGCGGGTGCTCCGGCTGCGGACGAACTCCAGGCCGTGCAGCATGCCCAGTCCCCGGACGTCGCCCAGCACGTCGAAGCGGGCTCGCAGTTCGGCCAGCCGTTCGTCCAGCAGCTCGCCGAGGGTGCGGACCTGTTCGATCAGGGTGTCGCGGGCCACCACCTCCAGGGTGGCCCGCGCCGCGGCGATGCCCAGCGGGTTGTTGGCATAGGTCGACGCGGTCGAGCCGGCCTGCGCGGCACGGGGGTGGCGCAGCACGGAGGAGCGGCCTGCCAGCACCGCGAACGGGAAGCCGTTGGCCATGCCCTTGGAGAGCGCCACCAGGTCCGGCTCGATGCCGAACTGCTCGCCGGCCAGGAAGGTCCCGGTGCGCCCGCCGCCGGTGAGCACCTCGTCGGCGACCAGCAGCACGCCGTTCTCGCGGCAGGTGTCGGCGATCTGCTCCCAGTAGCCGGGAGGCGGCACGATGACCCCGGCCGCGCCCAGCACCGGTTCGAAGACCAGCGCCGACACATGGGGCTTCTCCGCGATGTGCCGCCGGACCAGCGTCGCGCAGCGCACCCCGCAGGAGGGGTACTCCAGGTCGAGCGGGCAGCGGTAGCAGTACGGCGAGTAGCCGAGGATGCTGTTCCCGGCGAAGGCCTGGTTGCCGATGTCCCAGTGCACGAGCATCCTCGCGCCCTGGGTCTTGCCGTGGAAGCCGTGGCGCAGGGCGCCGATCCGGTTGCGTCCGGGTTCGGCGACGGCCTGGACGGTGCGCAGGGCGGCCTCGACGACCTCGGCGCCGGTGGAGAAGAAGCCGTAGGTGTCGAGCTCCTCCGGGAGCAGCCGCGCGAGCAGCTCGCACAGCGCGGCCCGGTCGGCGGTGGCGAAGTCGTGGACGTTCCAGAGCCGGGTGGCCTGCCGGGTGAGCGCGTCGACGACCTCGGGGTGGCAGTGGCCGAGTGACTGGGTGAGCGTGCCGGCCGCGAGGTCGATGTACTGGTTGCCGTCCAGGTCGGTGAGGACCGCGCCGCGGCCCTCCACGAACACCCGGCGGCCCAGCGCGGACTCCTCCGAGGCGCCCGGGGCCAGGTGGGCGGCCTCCTGCTCCAGCCGGGCGAGCTGGCGGGGGCCGGTCACCGGCTGCCGCCCAGCGGTCCGGCCTCGAAGACCAGCAGCTGGAGCTCGCCCTCGGAATCGTTGGCCAGGCCGTGTTCGCCGTACGGGCGGTTGGGGATCACGTCCCCGGCGCGGACCTCGAACTCCTCGCCGTCCAGGGTCATCCGCCCCCGCCCCGAGAGGATGACGTAGGTCTCCTGGTCGTCGGCGTGGCGGTGGCGGCCGATGGAGGTGCCCGGGGGCAGCACCACCAGGTCGATGAAGGCGATACCGGCCGGCCCGTCCTCGCGGCGGTAGGCCCGGTGCGCCAGGATCGCGCCCTCTCCACCGTGGTCGGCGATCACCTCCCGGAACAGCCCTTCGTGCAGGTTGGAGATCCGGGGACGCGTCGGGCGCCGGTCCACCGGCGGTTCGGCGTGGCTCATCTCGGTGCGGCTCCTGTCTGGGGCGGGGCGGTCGGCGTCGGCGGTCGGCCTCGGCGGTCGGCGTCAGGGGTCAGTGGGCGACGGCGAGCGGGCCCGGGAGGCCGCCGGAACGGGCGGCGAGCGCGCCCAGCGCCTCCGCCAGGGCGCCGGCCGGGATGTCCTCCAGGTCGTCCACGAAGACCGCCGAGCCGATCCCGTCGGGCACCACCAGGTGCAGCCGGCGTCCGCGCCGCTCCCAGGCGGCCCGCAGCGCCTGGAGCATCAGTTCGGGGGTGCAGGTCGTAGCGTCGTGCACCGGAAGGCCGAGGGCGGTGATCAGGCGGACGACGCGCTCGCAGTCCTCGGCACCGATCAGACCGAGCACGCGGGCGAGTTGGGTGGAGATGGCCATGTCTATGGCGACCGATTCGCCGTGTGCGATCCGGTAGTCGCTGGCCGTCTCGATCACCGGGCCGAAGGTGTGCCCGAAGTCGACCAGCCGGGCCAGGTCGTGCTCGCGGAGGTTCGGGCACAGCTCCTCCATCATGAGCTCCATGGACGTGCGCAGCACATAGTCCTCCAGGCCGCGACCGCCGTGCTCCGCGGTGGGCAGCCAGGACGGGTCGGGGCAGGGCCGGCGGAAGACGTCGGGGCACTCCTCCAGCGCGCCGAAGAGCCGGGCGTCCTTGATGACCGCCATTTTGGCTATCTCGCCGAGCCCGCACCTGATCTGACGTTCCGGCAGGGTCCGCAGGAACGAGGGGTCGTTGATCGAGGCGTGCGCCGGGTGGTACGACCCGAGCATGTTCTTGGTGCCGAGGGCGTTGACGCCGGTCTTGACGCCGACGCCGACATCGACCTGGCCGACGAGCGTGGTGTTGACCTTGATGTAGCGGACGCCCCGGCAGTAGATCGCCGCCGCGAAGCCCACGAGATCGCAGGTGACGCCGCCCCCGACGGCCAGCATCACCCCGCGCCGGTCCAGCCCGGCGGCCTTGGCCCGGGCGCAGATCTCCTCGACCGACTCCATGGTCTTGTGTTCCTCGCCGCCGCCGATCACCACCATGTCCCAGCTGCCCGGGGCGAGCCGGGCGGTGAGGTAGCGGCGCAGCCGCTCCCCGTGGAGCCGGTCGACGGTCGGCCCGAGGAAGGCGACCACCTTGCGCCCCTCGCAGTACTCGGCCAGCAGTGGGTTGTCCGGGGCGAGCACCTCGCTCGCGATGTCGACGCGGTACGAAGTCCCCTCGGGGGCAAGGAGCGTGAAACCCCCGTCGTCGCCTCGGACACCGGGCTCGACCACTGCTGCATGCGCCGTCACGTCACTCCTCGGATCGGCCGGTTTCTGCACCGGACTGACCGTCAACCGCGGTAACGGGAGCAGAGTCAAACAGCTGATCGAGCCAGGCGGCAAGGAGTTCGAGAAAGTTTCTGCAAGCACTTGCAGCGCGTGCGAACACGGTGAAACCATCGGGCATATGCCCGACCGGCGCACGCCCGGCCGGGCACCTCGACCTGGCCACCGCGGCGTCTCCCGAGGGAGGGAGAGGATCCCCGAGCGGGCGCCGACCGACCCCGTCCCGGCCACGGCCACGGCCACGGCCACGGCCACGGCCCACCATGCACCCGCGGCCCGCGCGTGCGCCATACGCCGGCGCGAACCAGTCATGATCGCCACACGAACCGGACACCGCCCGCCCCTTGGAGGCCGGACGTCGATCCGACGGGACCATCGGGGGCCCCCGGGAGCCGGCCGCGGGATCCGGCGCGGGGCTCGCGGGAGCGAGGAGGAAAGGGGCTCCCGGCGGGCTCCGGTGGCCGGCCGCCGGGTTCGGCGGGCCGGGGGGCTCGCCCGGGGGGCCTCCGGCGCGCGGACTCCGGGGCCGGGCGGTCTCCGGGGCCGGGCGGTCTCCGCCATCAGAGGCCGGGCGTCCCGGAGCCGCGCGGACGGAGGGGGACGACGCCCCGCACCCCCTGCGCCCCGCACCCCCGGCGCCTCATTCCGCGTCGAACCACGGTGTGTCGGCGGCCCAGTGCCCGACCCATCCGGCGAACCCGGGGGCGCCGGTGGTGAACCCGAACTCCGCACCGAACGGCATCGCGCCCTCACCGCTGATGTTCCACACGTGCCCACGGTGGGCCCCGGTCACGATCAGGTGCCAGTCCATCCCGCACCCGTCCGTCCCCAGCACGATGGACCCGTGGCCGAAGACCTGGTCGAGGACGGCACGGGTCTCCCCGGACGGCTCGTCATCGTCCTCCTCCCACAGCCATGCCTCCGTCAGCGGGAAGGGCCGCCCGAGGTCACGCACCGGTCCGCCGTCCCCCCGGTCCGACGGCGGTTCGGCCAGCGGTACGAGGCCGTGGACCGGTGGTCCGGCGGCGCAGCCGTCGGCCACCTCGGCGACGAACGTCCGGTACGGCTCGGGGAGGACGATCCCGTGGTGCGCCTCGTACGCGCGCACGGCGTCCCAGCCCGCCGGCGAGGCGCCGCCGCGATCGTCCCCGTCGAAGGCCGCGCGCAGTGCGGCGAGGTCATCAGGGCAAGCATGTTCGGTCTTCACACCGCCAACGGATACCAGCCGGCTGTGACAACGCCCGCGCCGCGTACCGGGCGTACGGATCCTCGACGCGTTCCCGTCCGCCCGGGGGGAGCGATACCTCCCGTTTTCCGCAGGCGCACCCGGCCACCGGACGGACCTTGTGATCGGGCTCCGACCTGCGCGGAGACCTCATCCGCGCGGCCCGGAAAGCTCCCTTCCCGGGCCGCCCCGCCGGAGCCCGGCGCGAGCCATGCCGTCGATCTCGTCGTGATCGGTTCCGAACAAGACGGCGGCCGCGCACGTACTGGACGTACAAGCAAGCCGGAACGGACGCGATGACGGACGAAGGACGGACCAGATGACAGCACACACCAGCAGCGGGCGGACTCGGCGGAGGCGTGGGAGTGTCGCTCTGCTCGCCTGCGGTGCGCTGGCCGCCGGGGGGCTCGCGGCGGCCGGCGCGGGCATGCTCCAGCCGCGGACGGCGGCCGCCGCGAGCCACCGGGAAGCACCCCTGATCTCGGGGCAGCCCCAGTTCGACAACACGGACGTGTACGCGTTCGTCAGCCCCGATCACCCCGACTCGACGACCCTGGTGGCGAACTGGCTGCCGTTCCAGGAGCCCGGCGGCGGACCGAACTTCTACGCGTTCGCCGAGGACGCGCGCTACGACATCCACATCGACAGCGACGGTGACGCCCAGGACGACCTGCTGTACCGGTTCACGTTCAAGGACCACCGCAAGAACGACCGCACCTTCCTCTACAACACGGGCGCCGTGGAGAGCCTGGACGATCCGGACCTCAACTTCACCCAGTCCTACGACATCGAGCTGCTGCGGCTGAAGCACGGCAAGGTCGCCTCGCGCCACGAACTCGCCAGTGATCTGCCGGTGGCTCCGTCGAACGTCGGCAAGGCGTCGATGCCCGACTACCAGAAGCTGCGGGACCAGGCGGTACGGGAGGTCTCCGGCGGCCTCAAGGCGTTCGCCGGCCAGGCCGACGACCCCTTCTTCCTGGACCTGCGCGTCTTCGACCTCCTCTACGGCGGGGACCTGTCGGAGGTCGGCAACGACACGCTCAAGGGCTACAACGTCAACACGATCGCCTTGCAGGTACCGAGCTCGTACCTCCGCGAGTCCGAGAAGCAGCCGGTCGTCGGGGTCTACGCGACGACGGAGCGCAAGAACGCCCAGGGCGAGTGGACGCGGGTGTCACGGCTCGGTATGCCACTGGTCAACGAGGTCGTCAATCCGGTCGGGGACAAGGACAAGTTCAACGCGTCCTCGCCCGAGAACGACGGGGACTTCCTGAAGAACGTCACCGAACCGGAGCTGCCCAAGCTCATCGAGGGGATCTACAAGATCAAGGCTCCGGCCGAGCCGCGCGACGACCTCGTCTCGGTGTTCCTGACCGGGGTCAAGGACCTCAACCAGCCCCCGGGCGGCAAGCCGTCGGAGATGCTGCGCCTGAACACCTCCATCAAGCCGACGGCGGAACCGAAGCGGCTGGGCGTGCTGGACGGCGACAACGCCGGTTTCCCCAACGGCCGACGGCTGACGGACGACGTGCTCGACATCGCGCTGCAGGCCGTCGAGGGCGAGCTCGTCGGCACCAAGAACGACCTGGGTGACGCGGTCGACGCCAACGACAAGGAGTTCGGCGGCACCTTCCCGTATGTCGCCCTGCCCACCGCCGGCTCCGACACCAAGGCGGCCGCCGCCGCGACCAAGTCGGGTGCCACCGGGCTGAACGGCGGGCTCTCCTCGATCACCGCCGCCTGGGACGACGACACGGTGATGCTCGTCTCGGCCGCGTCCGGCGCCGGGTGCGTGCTGCTGGTCGGCCTGGGAACGGCGTGGCTCCGCGCCCGTCGCAGGTCCGACAGCGGGTCCTGGCTCGGCTGAGCCACCCGGAAAGGGTCCGCGCAGCGGCGCCGACCGCCCACGGGGCGGTGGGCGCCGCGTCCCGGACGGAACTTCGCGGACCCGGCCCTGGGCCGGCCTCCGGATCGGGCGATACCGACAGCGTCCGGTGGCCAGGCCCTCGGGCCTCCGGCCCGTCCAGCGACCGGCCGTACGGCCGGCGCACCCCTCAGACACGGCCCGGCGGTGTCAACCGATTCCCCCCGCCGCCGGGCCGTCCGACCCGCACGTCCCAGAGAGGCGACACCGATGCTCGTATGGAAACCGCAGTTCGCGCGAGAGCGTGAGCGAGGGCATCAGCCGAGGCGGTGGCGGTTCGTGGCGGTCGCGGCCGTGGCCGTGGCGTTGACCGCCACCTCGGTGGCGTCCGGCAGCGGCGGTGCTCAGGACCGGGCCGCCCGGTCCGCGCCCGCGCTCGCGGCGGGCGTTCCCGTCGAGCGGCTGGCCACGGACGACCTCGCCCGCGGGATCGCGGATCTGCAGAAGCACCTCAAGGCCCAGCCCAAGGACGCCGGCGGCTGGGCGACGCTGGGGGCGGCGTATGTGGAACAGGCCCGCACCAGCGGTGACCCGACGCGCTATCCGCAGGCCGAGAAGGCCTTCGGGCTCTCGCTGACGCTGCGCCCCGCCGACGCCAACGACGCCGCGCTCGCCGGGCAGGCGGCGCTCGCCGCCGCACGCCACGACTTCGCGTCGGCACTGGGCCTGGCGGACCGGGCGCTGCGGGTGAACCCGTACAGCGAGCAGGCGCTGTGCGTCCGGGTCGACGCACTCGTCGAACTGGGCCGTTACGACGAGGCGCGGAGCGCGGTGGAGCTCGCCGACCGGCGGCGCCCCGGTATCCCCGTCTTCACCCGGTACGCGTACGTGCTGGAGCTGCGCGGCGACGTGGAAGGGGCCCGGCGGGTGCTGCTGCGGGCACTGGACTCCGCGGCCGGCACGGCCGACATGGCCTACGTCGCCACGTCACTGGGCCAGTTGGCGTGGAGCCGAGGTGACTTCCGGCAGGCCCTGGAGCATTACGCCACCGCGCTGCGCGCCGAGCCGGAGTACGTGCCGGCACTGGAGGGCCGAGGACGGACCCACACCGCGCTGGGCGACACCAGGCGCGCGGTCGTCGACCTCGAAGAGGTCGTACGGCGCTCCCCGCTGCCGGGGCAGCTCGTCGCCCTCGCCGAGCTGCACGAGGCGGACGGACGGCGCGAGCGGGCGGAGGAGCTGTACGCGCTCGTCCGCACCTGGACCCGGCTGGCCCGCGCGAACGGTGTCGCCACGGATCTGGAGTCCGCTCTCGTCGAGGCCGACCACGGCGAGCCCGCCCAGGCGCTGACGTCGGCGCGCGCCGAGTGGGCCCGCCGCCGGAGCGTCCACACGGCGGACGCGCTGGCCTGGGCGCTCCATGTGAACGGCAAGGACCAGGAGGCGCTGACGTACGCCAGGACGGCGACCGCCACGTCCCCCGGCTACCGCAACGCGTCGTTCCTGTTCCACCGGGGCATGATCGAGCACGCCCTCGGCGACAAGGCGGCGAACGGCACCCTGCGCGCCACGCTCGCCCTGAACCCGGGCTTCTCGCCCACGGGAGCCCGCGAGGCCCGCTCCGCGCTGTCCGCGCCTTCCGGGGCCGGGGGTGCGTCGTGAGGCGTCGTTCCGCCGCTCGCGTTCTCGCCACGCTGATGACGGGAGCCGCCCTGGCCCTGCTGCCGGCCGGGACGGCGCAGGCACACCCCCTGGGCAACTTCACCGTCAACCAGTACGACGGTCTCGTGCTCGCCCCGGGCAAGCTGAGCGTGGACCACGTGGAGGACCTCGCGGAGATCCCGGCCGCCCAGGAACGCACCCGTATCGACGGGGACGGGAACGACCGGCTGGCACCCGCCGAACTGGCGGCATGGGCCCGGAGCCGGTGCGCCGCCGCGGCGGGGGACGCGCGGCTCACGACCGGCGGGCAGGACACGGCCCCCCTCTCGGTGGGCAGCGCGAAGGCCGAGGTACTGCCGGGGCAGGCCGGGCTGGAGACGCTGCGTGTCACCTGCGGGATGACCGCCTCGCTCCCGGCCGGGGAACAGACGCGGATCTCGTACCGTCCCGGGGAGACGTCCGCCGGGCCCGGGTGGCGCGAGATCACCGCGCGGGGGGACCGGATGACGCTCTCGGGGTCGGACGTACCCGGTGAGTCGGCCTCCCGACGGCTGACCGCCTACCCCGACGATCTGCTCTCCTCCCCCGCCGACGCCCGGTCGGCCTCGTTCACCGTCCGTCCCGGCGGGCCGGCGCTGGACGCCGGCGAGGACGGGACGAACGGTTCGGCCGTGCCGGGCGTACTGCCGCGCGGGGCGGACCGCTGGGCGCAGGCGCTGACCGGGCTGGTGGCCCGGCACGAGCTGACGGCGGGCTTCGCGGCGCTCGCACTCGGGGCCTCCCTGCTGCTGGGCGCCCTGCACGCGATGGCTCCGGGGCACGGCAAGACGATGATGGCGGCCGCCGCCGCGGCGGGCGGCCGCGGTTCGCTGCGCGACATGCTCGCCCTCGGTGCCTCCGTCACCCTCACCCACACCCTGGGCGTCTTCGCGCTGGGGGCCCTGATCACCGCCGGTTCGGCGGCGGCTCCCACCGTCGTGTCCTGGCTGGGCATCGCGAGCGGCACCCTGGTCGCGCTGGCGGGCGGACTGCTGCTGCGCAGGGCGTGGCGCCGGCGCCACAGCCCCCACGGCCATGGCCACGGCCACAGTCACGGCCATGCCCATGGACACTCCCACGGGCATGCCCATGAGCATGCCCGCGCCCGTTCCCACGCCGAGGAGGAGGCGGACCGCCCTCACGGCGAGGAGCGGGTGCCCGTCCTCGCCGGCGCGCACCGCGACGAGCAGGGCGAAGACGCGCCGGCCCGAACCACCTCCGGTCACGTCCACGAGAAGGCCGGGAACACCCACTCCCACGGAGCGGCCGGGCGCGTCCACGACGACCTCGTCCGTTCCCATTCCCACTCCCATTCCCACTCCCACTCCCACTCCCACGACGAGCCCGGCCCCGCCCAGGCGCACGACCACCACGCCGCCCATTCCCCCACCCGCCGAGCCGGTCATGCCCCCGGCCACCATCACGGCCATGCGCACAGCCACATCGCTCCCGTCCCCGGGCTGCGCGGGGTCATCCTCCTCGGCTTCGCCGGTGGACTGGTCCCGAGCCCGTCCGCCGTCGTCGTCCTGGTCGGCGCCGCGGCCCTCGGCCAGGCGTGGTTCGGCTTCCTGCTGGTCCTGGCGTACGGAGCCGGGCTGGCGCTCACGCTCACGGCAGCGGGGTTCGCGGTGATCCGTCTGCGGGAGACCACGACCCGGCGGCTGGCCCTGCGGCCGCAGGGCCGCCTGTTGTCGCTGGCCCGGCGGACGGCGCCTCTCGTCACCGCCTCCGTCGTACTCCTGATCGGCTGTGGACTGCTGCTCAGGGGAACGATGACCGCCCTGGGCTGAATCCCACGACGGCAAGCGGCAGTCGACCGTCCGGCCCCCGCCCCCCCCGGAAGGGCGGGGGCCGTCGGCATGCTCGCCTCATGTGCGGCTCTCGGTCTTTCATCTGAAAGTTGCGCATATTCATAGACTCTTTGCACGTCGACTCCTAGTCTTTGCGCGTCAGCACCACCTGGTATCCGTAAGGACGTGTGCTTGTGACAATCCCCCTCAGGCGTCACACGTTACGGCGCGGCATATCCGCCTCCATGGCGCTCGCCGTGGCCGCCGTCGCGTCGCTCACCGCCGCCCTCGTCGTCTCCGTCGCACCCCCGGCCCAGGCCGCGGCGGTCCCGGCGCCCTCACCGCTCAACGTGCCGGGACGCGGCGCCACCGTCCCCTTCAAGGAGCAGGAGGCCGAGTACGCGGTCACCAACGGCACCCTGATCGGCCCCGACCGGCTCTACGGCACGCTCCCCTCGGAGGCCTCGGGCCGCCAGGCGGTCACCCTCGACGCGGTCGGCGAGTACGTCGAGTTCACCTTGACCGCCCCCGCGAACGCCATGACCTTCCGTTACTCGCTCCCCGACAACCAGTCGGGCACCGGGCGCGATGCCGCCATCGACCTGCGCGTCAACGGCAGCGCGCTGAAGAACGTGCCCGTGACCTCCAAGTACGGCTGGTACTACGGCGGTTATCCGTTCAACAACAACCCGGGTGACACCGATCCCCACCACTTCTACGACGAGACCCGGACGATGTTCGGGTCGACCCTGCCCGCGGGCAGCAAGGTCAGGCTCCAGGTCTCCTCCACGGCCGCCTCCCCAGCCTTCACGATCGACCTCGCCGACTTCGAGCAGGTCGGCGCGCCGATCGCGAAGCCGGCCGGGGCACTCGACGTCGTGAGCGACTTCGGCGCCGACCCCTCCGGCGCCACCGACTCGACGGCCGGCATCAGAGCGGCGGTCGAGGCCGGCCGGGTGCAGGGCAGGGAGGTCTACCTGCCCCGGGGTACGTTCCAGGTCCGCGACCACATCGTCGTCGACAAGGTCACCCTGCGCGGGGCGGGGCCCTGGTACAGCGTGCTCACCGGACGCGACCCGGTCGACCGCGGCAAGGCGGTCGGCGTGTACGGCAAGTACGCCGCGCAGGGCGGCAGCAGCAACGTCACGCTCAGGGACTTCGCCATCATCGGTGACATCCGCGAGCGGGTGGACAACGACCAGGTCAACGCCATCGGCGGCGCGATGTCCGACTCCGTGGTCGACAACGTCTGGATGCAGCACACCAAGTGCGGCGCCTGGATGGACGGCCCCATGAACAACTTCACCATCAGGAACAGCCGCATCCTGGACCAGACGGCCGACGGCGTGAACTTCCACTACGGGGTCACGAACTCCACGGTCACCCACACGTTCGTCCGCAACACCGGTGACGACGGCCTGGCCATGTGGGCGGAGAACGTACCGAACGTGAGGAACAAGTTCACGTTCAACACCGTGGTCCTGCCGATCCTGGCGAACAACATCGTCACCTACGGCGGCAGGGACATCACCATCTCCGACAACGTCATGTCGGACACCCTCACCAACGGCGGCGGGCTGCACATCGCCAACCGCTACCCAGGAGTGAACTCCGGTCGGGGCACCGCGGTCTCCGGCGTCACCACCGCCGCCCGCAACACCCTGATCCGCACCGGGAACAACGACTACAACTGGCGCTTCGGCGTGGGCGCCATCTGGTTCAGCGGGCTCAACGAACCGATCAACGCCACGATCGACATCACCGACAGCGAAGTCCTCGACAGCTCCTACGCGGCGATCCACCTGATCGAGGGCGCCACCAACGGGCTGCGCTTCGACAACATCCGTATCGACGGGGCCGGCACGTACGCCCTCCAGATCCAGGCACCGGGAACGGCTTCCTTCACCAACGTGAAGGCCACGCACATCGCCCAGTCCAACCCGGTCCACAACTGCGTCGGCGGTGGCTTCCGGATCACCCAGGGCACGGGCAACTCCGGCTGGTACGCCGATCCGCCGGCCTGCACCGGCACCTGGCCGGACCCGGTGTGGACCAACGGCGGCGTACCGGGCGGCGGCCCCACCGACCCGCCCACCGACCCGCCCACGGACGAGGGCAACGTCGCCAGGGGCCGCCCGGTGACCGTGTCGGGTCACGCGGACGTGTACGGCGGTGCGAACGCGACCGACGGCAACCCCGGCACGTACTGGGAGAGCACGAACAACGCCTTCCCGCAGTCCCTCACCGTCGATCTGGGAGCCGCGAAGGCGGTCCGGCGCCTGACCCTCAAGCTGCCGCCCTCGGCGGCCTGGGCGAAACGCGCCCAGACCCTGAGTGTGACCGGCAGCACCGACAACACCTCCTGGAGCACGCTCAAGGCGGCGGCCGCCCACACCTTCGATCCGGCGAGCGGGAACACCGTGAACATCGACCTCGGCGGGACCCCGGTGCGCCACCTGCGGCTCACCTTCACCGCCAACACCGGCTGGCCGGCCGGCCAGCTCTCCGAGCTGGAGGCCTACACCGGCTGACCCCCGGGTCCGCGTCGCGGGCCGCCTCCGCCCGGGCGGAGCTGCCGCGGCGCGGAATCCGCCCGCCCCGCCCGGTGATGGCCCGGCGGTGTGTCACACGGGCTGCGGCGTGAAGGGGCGCATCTCGTCCGCGCCGGGCTGCACGACGCCGTAACTGCTCTCCGGTACCTCGTTCCACGCCCCGGGAAGGTCGCCCAGCGGCTCGGACACGATGAGGCGGGTCTCCTCGGACACCTCCTGAAGGAACCGCATGTCCGGGTGCAGTCTGCGCAGCGCGTCCACCCGGCTGCTGTAGAACAGCGACCGCGAGGCGCCCTGGCTGGAGTAGCGGAAGGCCCACACCCGCCTGCCCTCGGTCACCGCGACCGTCATCTGGAGCGGGGACTCCACTCCGTGTTCGCGGCCACAGCGCTCCACCGCGCCGGCCATCCGCGCCACGGCTCCGGGCGGGTCCTCGTCGAGACCGAAGGTGAGCGCCAGATAGAACATCACCTCGGAGTCCGTCGTGCCCTCGATGGAGGAGAACAGCTGCGGATCCACGAGCAGAGTGAGGTCCCTGCGCATCAGGTGGAAATCGGCGATGGCCCCGTTGTGCATCCACATCCAGCGTCCGTGCCGGAAGGGGTGACAGTTCGTCTGCTGCACCGCCGTACCGGTGGACGCCCGGATGTGGGCGAAGAACAAGGGTGATGTGACGTGGTCGGCGATCTCCCTGAGATTGCGGTTGTTCCAGGCCGGGCCGATCTCCCGGAGGATCGCCGGAGTGTCGGTGTCCTCCGTGTACCAGCCGATCCCGAACCCGTCACCGTTGGTCGTCTCCACGCCCATCCGGGAGTGCAGGCTCTGATCGATCAGGGAGTGGGCCGGCTTGTAGAGGATGGTGTCGAGCAGCAAGGGTGATCCCGAATAGGCGAGCCAACGGCACATGGGCACTCACGTTCCTTCTTCTCTGTCGCCCGGCTCTCCGGGAACCCGGCTGCCCGACACCCCTCCGGTCCGGGAACCGGGCCGTCGACCGGCGTCCGTTCCTCCCGTACGGCCTGGACGTGCGCCCGCGGCCTCTCCGAAGCGTCCGCCCCGCCCGGTGGCCTCGGCACCACCGGTGACCTCCGCCGTCGGTCGTGCGGGTCCCACCGCCGCCGGCGGCCTCACGCGCTCGCCGACCGCGCCGCCCCCGTCGAGCCGGTTCTCCCAGTCTCGCTCCTCCACCCGGGTGATCGCCACGCGGGAGGCCCGAGGTCCCGGCCGGCCCGCCCGGACGCCCCGCCGGCGCACTGCCGAAGGGCTCCGCACACCGGCCCTGCGGCTCGCCCCGGAACCGAAGTGCGGGGAGTCCCCGGGGGTGATGCAATGGGCCTCACTGGTGTGACAACCGTCGAAACCGGTGTGCGAACCGTCGAACGGCCCGGACGGGTCTCCCCCGCGAAGAAGCCGGCGGCCCCGTCTCCCCGAACCCCGCGAGGAGCCGCGGCCGCCGCCGACGTCATGGAGGGGCTTCCCGATCGGAGTCACCATGGACCCCTATCCCGCCATCGCCGACCACGGTCTGATCGGCGATCTCCAGACCGCGGCGCTGGTCTCCTCCAAGGGGGTCATCAACTGGTTCGCCGCCCCCCGGTTCGACTCCCCCAGTGTCTTCGCCTCTCTCCTCGACCATGCGCGCGGCGGATGCTTCGGCCTCGCTCCGCACGACGCGGACTCGACGTGCAAGCAGCTCTACTTCCCGGACACGGCGATCCTGGTGACCCGGTTCATGTCGCCCGAGGGTGTCGGCGAGGTCATCGACTGCATGCCGCCCAATGTGTCGCCGACCCCCACGGACCGGCACTCGCTGCTGCGTTTCGTACGGTCCGTACGCGGAACCGTACGGTTCTCCCTGGAGTGCCGGCCCCGGTTCGACTACGCACGGGCGGAGCACGAACTCGACGTGCGCCCGCGGATCGCGACGTTCCGGGCTCCGTCGCAGACCGGCCACCTCCAGGCCACCTTCCCGCTCGAACGCGACGGGAAGGACGTCCGGGGGGAGGTCACGCTCAGGGCGGGCGAGACGGCGGCGGCCGTCTTCACCGTCTGCGACCCGGCCGGCGAGGAGCCCGCTCCCGTCACGCTGGAGGGGCTCACCGAGCAGGTCTTCGCCGTGGGCGCCTTCTGGCAGGACTGGCTGCGCACCTGCCGGTACCGCGGCCGGTGGTCGGACATGGTCAACCGGTCGGCCATCACACTGAAGCTGCTCACCTACGCCCCGACCGGCGCCCCCGTCGCCGCGGCGACCACGGGGCTCCCGGAGCAGCTGGGCGGCGAGCGCAACTGGGACTACCGGTACACCTGGATCCGTGACGGCTCGCTTTCGGTGCGCGCCCTGCTGGACCTCGGGTTCGTCGACGAGGCGGCCGGTTTCACCCGCTGGCTCGGCGACCGGATGCGCGACCGCCAGGGCGCGTCCGGCGAGCGTCTGCAGATCATGTACCGGGTCGACGGCGACCCCGACATACCGGAGGAGATCCTCGGCCACCTGGAGGGCTACCGCGGCTCCTACCCCGTACGGGCCGGCAACGCCGCGGTGGACCAGCTCCAGCTCGACATCTACGGCGAGGCGCTCTACGCCCTGGCCGAGGGGCACGAGTTGGCGGCCCAGACCGGATACCACGGCTGGAAGGGGCTGGCCTCGACGCTCGACTGGCTGGCCGACTCCTGGGACCGGCCCGACGAGGGCATCTGGGAGACCCGTGGCGGTCGCAAGGACTTCACGTACAGCAGGGTGATGTGCTGGGTCGCCTTCGACCGGGGGCTGCGGCTGGCCCAGGAGTTCAGCCGCCCGGCCGACACCGTCCGCTGGACGGCGGCCCGTGACACCATTCTGGAACAGGTGATGGAGCGGGGGTGGAGCGAGAAGGAGCAGGCACTCGTCCAGCACTACGGCTCCGACGTCATGGACGCCTCCCTGCTGCTCGTTCCGCGTGTTCGCTTCATGGCCCCCAAGAGCCCCGGATGGCTCTCCACTCTCGACGCGATGGACCGGGCACTCGTCTCGGACAGCCTGGTCTACCGCTACGACCCCGCGGTCTCCCCCGACGGCCTGCGCGGTTCGGAAGGCACCTTCAGTCTGTGCACCTTCCTCCACGTCGACGCCCTCGTCCGGGCGGGCCGGTTGTTCCAGGCGCGCTACGCGTTCGAGAAGATGCAGACGTACGCCAACCACGTCGGGCTGTTCGCGGAGGAGATCGGGCCGAGCGGCGAGCAGCTCGGCAACTTCCCGCAGGCGTTCACCCATCTCTCGCTCATCATGGCCGCCCGCACGCTCAACGACGCCCTCGACCGGCAGCAGGAGCGCTGACGCCTCCCGCCGGCCCCGGCCGGCCGCCGGGGCCTCACCCCCGCTCGGACGCGCCCTGTTCCTCGCCGCCCCTGGCTCCCCCGCGCCCCCCGGCCGCCTCGCGTCGTCGGGGCGGGCGCGCCGGGACCGGCACGACCTTCGGCCCGGCAGGCACCAGCTCGCCGGTGACGAAGGCGACGACGACCGAGAGGACCACCACGGGGATCGTCTCGGCGTCCCGGAGCAGCAGGACCACGAGTACCGCGCTGCTGACGGGCAGACGCAGGGCCCCGGCCACGGCCGCCGCCATCCCGGCGGCGACCCCCGGTACCACGCCCAGCCCCGGCAGGGGGGACAGCAGCAACCCGAACGCCGCCCCGAGGAACAGGGCGGGGAACACCGGCCCTCCTCGCAGGCTGCCCAGACAGAGGGCGTAGCCGACGGCCTTGAAGAGCAGCACGGCCACCAGGGCTCCGGTTCCCCACGCATGAGGATCGGCGACCAGGTCCGCCAGCGTGGCCTGACCGGAGGACGCCACCTCCGCCGGCGACCGGCCGGTGACGACCGCGTACAGGGAGGCGCAGCATCCGGCGCCCAGCGCGCACAGGACCGTCCTGGGCAGCGGGCGCCCGGACACATACGCCGCGGTCAGCCGCCCTCCTGCGAACACCAGCCGCAGCAGTACTCCGAGGAACGCCGCCACCACGACGGACCAGCCCACATCGCCGATGTCGAGCAGCGTGGGAGGTCCGGGGAACCTCAGCGCGAGACCTCCGGTCCTGAGTCCCGTCCAGCGCACGAATCCGGTGAACACGAGGGAGCCCACGCCGCTCGACAGCAGCGCGGGGAGCATCACCGCGACCAGCCGGGGACCCCCGACTCCGGCGACCTCGATGAGGAGTACCGCGGCGACGAGCGGATTGCCGAAGATCACCGCGATCGCGGCGGCGGCGCCTGCCGCCCCCAGCAGGGCGTCGCTCTGCGGCGTCCCGGGCCGGCGGGCGACCTTCCGGAAGAGCAGGGCCAGGCCTCCGCCGAAGGCGATCAGCGGTGCTTCCGGTCCGAGGACCGCGCCCAGCGGGAGGCTCGCCACCGCGGCGATCACCACGCCGGGCAGGGCGCTCGGGCCGACCCCTCCGGCGTGGAGGCCGGACGCCGGGATGTGGCCGCCCGCTCCGGTGAGGCGGCTGACGACCAGTCCGACGACGAGCCCGGCCATCGGGAGCAGAGGAAGCGGCCACCACCAAGGCGGGGAGTCCCAGCCCAAAGTGTGCGGCAGGTCGTCCCACAGCACGTTCTGGAGCGCGTGGAGGCCGGCGAGGAACCAGAAGGCCGCGAGCGAGACGGGGATGCCGATCAGCGCGCAGAACAGCAGCGCCCGGAGGTAGGAGGGGCTGCGCAGGAGGTCGCGCAGCAGCTCGGCCTCCGCCGGCTGTGCCACTCCGGGGGACGCGTCCCGCCGGTCGTTCGGCTCCGTCATGGAATCGTTCCCTCCCGGGGGCCGGTCATGGTTCACGCCCGGGGGGCCGCGCGGGGTCCCGTCGCCGTTCCAGCCCGATCCGTACCGCGCCGAAGAAGACCTTGGCGATCAGGCCGACGAGGATCAGGTCGGCCACCATCTGCACGGTGGTCACCGCCCGCGCGGCCTCCGACGTGGGCGCGATGTCGCCGAAGCCGACCGTGGCGAACACGGTGACGGTGAAGTACAGCGCGTCGGTGCGGTTCAGGGGCTCGGAGAAGGGCAGGGCCGGCTCCGAGGCCATCAGGTAGTACACGGCGGAGAACGTGATCAGGAACAGGGGCACGGCTGTGCTCAGGGCCTCGACGGCACGCAGCCGGGGGTGCGGCGAGGCGGTGATGGCGACCGCCTGCCAGGTGACCAGGGCGCCGAACGCGAGCAGCCCCCCGATCAGCAGGAGCGTGGTACCGACGCCGCCCTGACGGTCCAGCGGCGCCACGTAGTACAGGACGGTGAGCAGGACGGCTGCCCCTGTCGATCGCAACAGGGGAAGGACCAGCAGACGGCGCGGTGTGGCGGGACCGAGGGCTCCGCCGTCGTCCCGGGTCACGGCCCTCGGAGTCGCAGGCCGTCGTGGCCGGTCGGGTCGGCCCCGTCCGTGCCACCGACTTCCGGCAGGGTGGTGCCGGGTCCCGGGACCGCCGTCCGTACGGCTCGGCCGCCCACGGGCCGTGCCGTGCCCGAAACGGCGTCACCCTGCCCGTGGCCGGGCCCCGGTGACCGCGGCTCGGATCGGTGGGATGCCATGAAGCGCTCCTGCGTCTGGTCCGTGGGGGGCGGGAAGTCCCCCGCCCATCCAGGAGAATCGCCCCGCCCCGTTCGCGCGACCGGAGCGGAGCCGGCGGGCCGCTCCGTCCACCCGTCCAGCGGCCGCGGATGACACCCGGTGGTGGTACGGGTCCGGTGGCGCGCTCGGGTACGGGGCCGCGCGGTGGTGCACGCGGGGCGGGGCCACGGCGGTCACCGCGCGACGAGCCGGACGCCCGCGCCCCGAGATGCGAACGGCCCCTGGGGCGCACAGATTGGAATTAGCCCGATCGGCCCAGGGGACCCCGTCCGGCGGATCGGCCCCATCGAAGGAGCGCACCATGACGAGTCATGTGAGCGGAGCCCGCCCGCACACCGCTGCGCGCGGTACCGAGGCGAGCGGTTTCGTCGGCGGTTGGACCATGTTCGCCGCCGTCATGATGATCTTCGGCGGACTCATGGCGATCTTCGCGGGCATCGCCGCCATTGCCCAGGACGACGTGTTCGTCCGTACGCCCAGCTACATCTTCCGCTTCAACCTCACGGGTTGGGGCTGGATCCACCTGCTGCTGGGCATCGTGATCCTCGTCGCGGGATTCGCCCTGCTGCAGGGAGCCATGTGGGCGAGGATCACCGGTGTCGCGTTGGCCGGCATGGGCATGTTCGCGAACTTCCTGTGGCTGCCGTACGCCCCCTTCTGGGCGCTCACGCTGATCGCGATAGACGCCTTCATCATCTGGGCCCTGTGCACACCACGCCGTTCCGAGGCTTGACGTCCCCGACGCCTGAACGCGTTGCACGACACCCACGGCCTCACGGCCCCCGCCGCGACGGCGGGGGCCGTGGCATGAGGCGCTCGGATCAGTTTCCGGTGCGGCGCCGGGCGAGCAACCAGCCGATGACCAGCCCCACCACCAGGGTCACGGTCAGCACCGCCCAGAGGGGCAGTGTGAGGGTGGGGATCCAGAGTTTGACGGCCACCGAAGCGGTGTTGGCCGCGATGAACCAGACCGCCAGCACGGCGAGCACGGCGATCCCGATCGTACGCATCCGCACGCTCCGGCCCCTGACGGTAACGGTCGAGGGGTCGTGCGGTCGAGACGTTCTCTGCTTCATGGTTCCAGTATCAGGTGTTCCAGGCGACGAGCACCGGTTGAGTACCATCACGCCGCATTTCGGACTGTTCGACCGGGGACCCGCGAGAAACGGGCCGGAACGGGGGAACAGGCGCGAGAAGGTTGAGCCGGAAACCACCATCAGCGCGGCACCCTTGCCGCCGGGCGGGCCGGTACGGCCTGGTCGGCGCGGCGTGGTGGGCACAACCACATTCACCCGGGTGGCGCAAGCCCACTCTCCGGCGGACGATGAAATCAAGGGGCACGGTTCGCGACGACCATCACCACTGCCATAGCGCATACGGGAGACGATGGAAATGGTCGAGAACATGATGAAAGGTCAAGAAACCGATCTGAGCACGCTACTGGAGCGGGCATCCAAGCGCAGCTCGACCATTCCGTTCGAGGGCTACGGAAAGGAGGACAGAAACGTTCCAGGAAATCTTCTGATTGTTGAATCAGCCACCACCGTCTACTCGTTCGCCAATTCCGACATCATGGAGAAGGAGCAGATCGGCGAGGACCGGATCAGGGTGTGGGTGCGCGCGGGATCCAACGCGTTCCGCATGAGCCGTATGTCCGCAGGGGAACCACAGTCCTCCTCCTTCACCGTCGCGATGGAGAACATCGCTCCTCCGACCGCTCCCGACCTTCCCGGAATGCCGAGACGGGCGAACGGATTCACGACGGTGGAGCAGATGGAACACCTCGCCCCGCCCGCTCCGCCCGACCTCCCGGGAATGCCGGAAAGCGGTCGCGCGAGCATCCAGCCCATGCCCCTTCCCACGACCTTCCCCCTGCCCACCACCCTGCCGCCCGCCTGGTTCACGCTGGCACCGCCGCTCTCCGCGGTGGGCAGTCACTGGGCGGCCTCGTGCATGGGCGGCGACACCTACGCGAACAATTGCGCCCACTATTTGTCGGATGCCTTCATGCGGGCGGGATACCTGGAGCTGTATCCGCCCAACGCGCACATCAACGCCCGGTGCGGCACCAGCGCCCTGCGCCCGATACGGGCCCGCGACATGTGGTCCTGGTTCCGGTCCAAGGCGACGACGACGAGTCACGCGCCGACCGCGGGCACCGGCTGGTGGGCGGTCTTCCAGCTCAAGGAGGCAGTCTACTGGGGCGGCCATGTGGCGCTGCTCGACTCCGACTCCTGGAGGTACTACGGGACCGGCTGGTACCCGAACTGGGACCAGTACCTCTACCAGTGGTAGCAGTGGTAGCCGGCACCGGGTGCGGCCGTCCGGCGAGCGACGCCCTCGGGAAGGTGTGCGCGTACGCCGTACGCGGTGGCCCTCCCCGCACCGGGG
Organism: Streptomyces sp. SP18CS02; assembly: GCF_036322365.1. NCBI lineage: Bacteria > Bacillati > Actinomycetota > Actinomycetes > Kitasatosporales > Streptomycetaceae > Streptomyces > Streptomyces sp. SP18CS02. The sequence goes on along the minus strand of NZ_JAQYXC010000262.1, from coordinate 151,215 downwards.
GTCGACCACCGCCGCACAGCGCGTGACCGAAGTGCACGGTTCGGGCGCTCGTGCAAGCCTGGAACCAGCCCATCGTCCGGTAGCCAGGCCAGGAGGCATGATCGTGGGCAAGAAGCAGACTCGACAGAACCGGGGAGCCCGTACCGGCGGCCATGAACGCAGTGCCGCCGCGGAGGCGAAGGAGCAGGCGAAGTCATCGGCCGCCGCCGGCACGGTGCACCCGGCCGCGGAGCAGGTCGCCCACAGGCAGCAGCGGAGGTTCGGCCACAACTGACTCCCGGTGAACGACGCAACGGGAGCGGCGCGGTGGCATCCGACGCCGGATGACGGCGGATGCCACCGTGCAGGCGCAGCCACGTCGCTCGGCGGGTCCGGCGACCGCGCGCCGCGGCTCAACGCCCCCTGGAGATCGAAGGTTCGAGCGCGTCGGCACCCCCCATGTGTTCGAGATCTCGCCGTTTCCGGCCGGTCGAACTTGCCTTCGATGGTGGTCACCGTGATGGGATGAGTCGATGCGACCCCCCACACGCATGTCCCCTCAGCCCCGCAATCCGTACGACGAGTTGGCACGACTGGCCGACCCCGAGCCCGACTTCGAAGACCGGAACTCGCCAGGCGCCGGCCGCACGACCGGGGGCTCCCCCACCCGGAACCGCTCGGGGGATCTCGGACCGGGCATCCCCTCGGACGACGATGCCGAGGAGTGGTCACCGCCCGACCACCGCGGCCGGAGCCGGTTCGCGGCCACCCCTGTGGTGCTGAAGCTGGCCGTCACGGCCGCGGTCGGTGCCGCCCTCCTCGGTGCTGCGGACCGGCTGGCCGTCGCCTACGTGGAGGAGAGGGCCGAGGACAGGATCCAGGAGTCCCTGCACCTCGCGGCCAGGCCCGAGGTCGAGATCGCCGGGTTCCCCTTCCTCACCCAGGTCCTCGGCAAACGGATCCGCGCGGCGGACGTCACCGTTCCCGACGTCGCCGCCGACAAGGTGTCCCTGGCCGAAGTACACGCCACGGCCACCGACATACGGATCGTCGGGGATCTGCCGACCGCGATCCAGGGCGCCGTCGTGGACCGCATGGACGGCGAGGTCCTGCTCTCCTTCGACGACCTCAACCGTGAACTCGGCGCCTCCCAGGTCCGGTTCACCGATTCCGGGCGCGGCAGCGTCCACATCGCCGGTTCCCTTCCGGTGGCGGGCCATGAAGTGAGCGTGCGGGCCGAGGCGCAGGTGGAGCGGGACGGCGACCGGGCCGTGTCGACCACCGTGGAGGACATGGTCCTGGATGTGCCGGGCCTCTTCACCTACCGGCCGGGGGCCGACCCCGCCCACTCCGGGCTGCATCTGCACCCCGAGGCCGCGCAGCGCATCAGCCGGGAAGCGGCCCGCGCCAAGGCACTCCTCTCGCTGCCCTCGATCGCACAGCGCCTGGGTCTGCCCGCCTCCCGGATCGACCTCGCCCTGCGGAGCGAGGAGGAGTTGAGCCGGCTCACGGGCTCGCCGCTCTTCCTGCGCCAGCTGATGAAGGTCAACCTGGTCGACCTCGTCATCGACCACCCGTGGCTGCTGGAGAAGGCGGGCATCGACCCGGAGACGGTCGGCGCCCTGCTGAAGCTGAGGCCCCCGGAGCTGTCCGACCGGCTGGCCCTCTCCTTCCGTCTGCCCAGCACCGCCGGGGACGTACGGCTGCGCGACGTCGTGGTCGAGCCCTCCGGGATCCGTGCCGATCTGACGGGCACCGGCCTCACCTTCGGCCAGGTGGCCGGGGGCCGGTAGGCCCGCCCGCGCCGGCCCGCGGAGCCACAGCGTCCCCGCGGGCCCGGCGGCCGCCGGCGTCCCACGGCTCTCCGTACCGTCCGCGGACGGTGACGAGGCCGCGGACGGTGACGAGGCCTATCAGCGGGGAGGCCCGGGGGGCGCCCCCCGGGAGAAGGCGGCGGATCACACCGCGGCCGGTCTTCGGGGCACCCGGCTGCTCCGCCGTTCCGGACCCGGCGACGGGCCACCGTCCCGGGTCCGCCCCTTCACATGCCCCGCGGCCCGGCGGGCGTGACACGCCGGTAGGCCGCGCGGGCGCGGGCGGCTCGGGCTGCCACCGTCCCGGCGAGGGCTCCGAGCAACAGGCAGACGAGCCGGCCGGGATCGTGGTCGGCCGCCCAGGACAGCTCACCCGCCGCAGGGGTGGCGAACCCGTTGAGGAACAGCCAGCAGACCATGGCGGTGCCGGGGGCGGCGGCGAAGCGCGCGCGTATCCCCAGCAGTGCCGCCAGGACGGTCATGGCGGCGAGGCCGGCCGGCGGCTCGGCCCGGGCGGCGACCGTGTTGAGCACGCCGACCAGGACCGCGGCCGTCATGAAGGCGGCGGCCCAGGTCACCATGGCCGGCACCGGAGCGGAGACGGGTCTGGCACCGGCACTCAGCATCCGCCACTCGACCGCCTCCCTCCCCCGGCGCGCGGGAGGGACCCCGTGTGCAGGCAAGCCCTTCGCCTCAGCGGCGCCCTGCTCCTTCCGCGCCCGGCGCCGGCCGTCCGCACTCCACCGCGTCACCTCGGAACACGGACCTCTCAGCTGCCGGTCGGCGCGACGTCCGCACGCTCGGCCTCGGGTACGGCGGTCGGTACCGGGCCGGCGGGACGGCGGGTGAACCGACTGACGATGGGCTCGGTCCAGCGGGCGGCTAGCGGCCCGGTGATGACCAGGATCAGGACGTACGCCGTGGCCAGCGGCCCGATCCGGGGCTCGACGCCGACCGCGAGGCCGGCGATGACGATGGAGAACTCGCCGCGGGCGACGAGGGTTCCGCCCGCGCGCCAGCGGCCTGCGGGCTTGATGCCCGCGCGGCGAGCCGCGTACCAGCCGGTGGCCACCTTCGTCAGAGTGGTGACGAAGGCGAGGAGCAGCGCGGGGACCAGGACGGGCGGGATGTCCGCGGGGTCCGTGGACAGTCCGAAGAAGACGAAGAAGACGGCGGCGAACAGGTCGCGCAGGGGTGTCAGAAGGCTGCTGGCCCCCTCCGCGACCTCTCCGGACAGGGCGATGCCGACGAGGAACGCGCCGACAGCGGCGGACACCTGGAGTTCCTGGGCGATCCCGGCGACGAGGAGCGTGAGACCGAGGACGACGAGGAGCAGCATCTCGGCGTTGTCGGAGGAGACCGCCTTGCTGATCAGCCGGCCGTGCCGCAGGGCGAGATAGAGGACGCCGCCGACGGTCCCGAGCGAGATCAGCAGGGTGATCGTGCCGCCGGCCAGGCTCACCCCGGCGAGCAGCGCGGTGAGGATCGGCAGGTACACCGCCATGGCCAGGTCCTCGATCACCAGCACACCGAGGACGACCGGGGTCTCGCGGTTGCCCAGGCGGCCGAGGTCTCCGAGGACCTTGGCGATGACGCCGGAGGAGGAGATCCAGGTGACGCCCGCCAGGGCGACGGCGGCCACCGGACCCCAGCCGAGGACCAGGGCCGCGGCCGCGCCCGGTACGGCGTTGAGGACGAAGTCGACGGCCCCGGAGGGGTACTGGGTCTTGAGGTTGGTGACGAGTTCGGAGGCGCTGTACTCCAGGCCGAGGAGGAGGAGCAGCAGGATGACGCCGATCTCCGCGCCGGTCGCCACGAAGTCCTCACTGGCCTGGAGCGGAATGATGCCCCCGTGTCCGAAGGCGAGCCCGGCGAGCAGGTAGAGGGGTATGGGCGAGAAGCCCACCCGTCCGGCGAGGCGGCCCAGGAGGCCCAGGGCGAGAATGATCGACCCGAGTTCGATGAGCATGGCAGTCGTGTCGTGCACGGGCGTCTATCCTCCGGTGATCAGTTCGGCGACGGCGTCGACGCCTTCTCGGGTACCGACGACGACGAGGGTGTCGCCGATGGCGAAGCGGAAGTCGGGTGTGGGGGACGGGACCGCGGCGGTGCGGCGCAGCACGGCGACGACGGAGGCTCCGGTGCGGGTCCGCGCCCGCGTCGAGCCGAGGGTGCGGCCTGCGTACGGCGACCTCTTGGTGACCGGGATGTGCTCGGTGACCAGGTCGATCTCGATGTGCTGGTGCAGGTGCGCCACGGGGTCGGGGGTCAGCAGTTCGGCCAGTGCGGTCGACTCGTGCGGTTCGAGCGCCGCCGATTCCCGGCAGTTGTCGTCGTCGTCCGGGTCGTGGAAGGCGAGGATGCGCCGGCCGTCCTGGTGGACGACGACGGAGAGGTGCCGGCCGGCCTCCGTCTCCAGGTCGTAGCGGGTGCCGACGCCGGGCAGGGCGGTCTTGCGGGTGTGAGCCGTGGGCTCCATGGTGTGCTCCAAAGGAACGCGGGTGCGGACGTGCGGGTACCAGTGTCGGCGTTCGTGACGCGGCCACGGCCGGACGCGCACCGGTCCCTCATCCGCGGTCCCGCCGTCAACCGATCGGCCCCGCGCAACCTTTGCGCGCGGTTGCCGGTCACCGGGCCTATGCCGGTCGGGGCCGGCGGTCGGTGGACGGCGGTCGGCGGTCGGCGGTCGGCGGTCGGCGGTCGGCGGTCGGCAGGAGGCAAGGCACCCGGGACACCCCGGACGTGTCAGACGCGTTGACCCCTGAGGGGGGTGCCGTCGGTATCAGGCACGCTGTCGCGCGCGGCGTTGTCGACCCGTACGGCCCGGGAGGCCGGCGATGCCGCGCGACGGCACACGGCGCCGGCGACGCGCGGGAGCCGGGCGTGGACGTGTCGATCCATGTCCCGTCCTCCCTGGGGTGATGGCCGTCGGCCGCGAGGCCACGAATGAGCGCTGTCTGCTCGATGAAGCGTAATGGCTCGGTAAAGAATCTTAGCGCAGGACAATAGTCATGATTGATGAACAGTCATGCCAATCAGCGCAAAGCGACGTCCGGATTCCGGGGACGAGTTCACTCACCACCGATCGGGACGAGCCGGTGCGCGATCGTGCGCCGGCGGCCCGCCCGTTCGACGCCGTCGCCGGCCTCCGCGCGGCGTGATGGCGGCCCGCCCGTTCGGAGCGGTGCCCGCGCCGGTCGGCGAAGGCGCGCTCCCGGCCCGGTGCACGGGCCGCACGGTTCGCCGCGCACGTCGGCGCAGCGGGCCTCTGAGCGCCTCTCGTCCCCCTGTACCCGTTCAGCGGCTTCTTGTCGGTCCGCGTCGTTGATCAATATGGGATGTCGACCGAGCGCGAGGTACCGATGGACCGGCAACAGCAGACATCGCGGCACCCGAGCACAGCCCCCGCGCGGCCATGGGGGCTGCGCCCGCCCGTGGCGTGTCTGCTCGTCCTGGTGGCGCTGCTGTCCATCGGGGTGCGCCAGCTGGACGGGGGCCTCGGCAGGATCGAGGCCCCCGGTCATCCGTCCGCGACGCCGAGCGGCCTGTTCACCCTCGCCGCCTGGTCCTCGGACGCGCGCGACGACGCGCGCACGGCCTGGTGCGTCTGGTTCCAGGCCCTGCCCGACGCGGAGGAACAGCGCCTCCCCCAGGGCACGGCGTCGGATCCGGGACCCGACGAACGGGTGACCTCGTGTGTCGAGGCCTTCGGCGTCGCCCCGGACCGGGAGTTCGTCATGCGATCCGGCGCGGCGCAGCCACGGCTGCTGCTGCGCTGGCTGGCCGGGCTCGACATCCTGTTCGTCCTCGGTTGCGCCTTCCTGCTCCACCGCGCGCTGACCGTCCTCGCCGCCCGGATCCCGGTGGACGCGCCGGTCGAGGAGAGTCCCTCGGAAGCCGCGCTGCGCTGGTCCGTCGGCAGACGCCTGCGGTGGGCCCTGATCGGACCTCTGGTCGTCGCCGGAGTCGTCGAGGGCGCGTGCCGGTTCTCGCTGTCCCTCGGCGCTCCGGCCCCGCGCTCCATCGACGTCCTCAACCGGGTCGCGGGCCTGGCCGCGGTGGCCGAGTGGATCCTGGCGTCCGTCATCGCGCTGTTCCTGGTGCTGCTGGTGGTCCAGACCTGGAGGCCCCCGGTGAACTGGTGGGAGGACGTCAAGATCCTGCGGTTGCAGATCGCCGTCTCGGTCCTCCTGCTGCTGGTGCTCACCGGCGTGGGTACGGACCAGATGCAGGACGCCCTCCTGGGGGTGCTGGACCACTGGCACACCGCGGTCGGGACACTGGCGGCGGTCGCGGTCCTGGCGCTGCTGCTGTGGCGCAGTGTCCACCGGACCGCCCTGACGGACGACGCGGGGCTCGATCCGGTCCCCGTTCTGTGGATCGCGGCCCCGGGCGTCGTGTGTCTCGGGTTCGGGGCGTTCTTCTGGCGCAACCTCCTGGGGCTGGGGGCGGTGCTCGTCGCCGTGGCCGTCCTGTCGTGGATCGCCGGTGCGCCGGCGGCGTTCGTCCACCGGAGGGACGAGCTCGGGCGGGGCGCGGCCAGGGCGGCGGCGGACGAGCGGGCCCGGCTGATCGGGGCTCCCCGCCTGTACCGGCTCGGGGCCGCCGCCCGGCTGCTCGCCGCCCTGCCGTTGCTGGTCCTGGGGGTGTTCGCGGTCCGCTCCGCGACCGCGACGGCGGTGGCCGGTCCCGGTCGCCGCTGGGCGCTCGCGGTCGTCCTCGCCGGAACGGCCGTCGCCCTGTCCTCGGTGGCGGTCCCCTACGCACTGCGCCGGGCGGAGCGCAGGAACCGCTGGTGGGCGCTGTCTCCGGCGGACGGCGGCGGACACGGTCTCTATGCCGCGCTCACGGCTGTCTGTCTGTTCCTCGCCTTCGTGACGGTCACGTCCCTGACGGACGACGACCCCGGCAGCGTCGCCGCCCTGATGGGCCCGGTGGCCGTCGCGGCCATCTTCCTCGGTCTCGTCCTGGTACTTCTGAACGAGGCGCAGCGCTGGTCGGAGCGGGCCACCCCGGTCGCGGGTTTCCGGGTGCTGCGCCTCTCCCGGACCCCGGTGTTCGCCCTGATCCTCGTCTGGTTCCTCGCCGCGTCGGCCTTCGACACCGGCGGGCACCACGCCGTCCGGGTCGACAGCGGCGGAAGGCCGCTGGCGGACGGGGACGGGGACTTCCTGGCCGATCGGTTCGAGCGGTGGGCCGCCGCCAACTGCGCCATCGCGGGGTCCGGCGTCGACGCGGCCGGCGGCGCGCGGGACGAGGAGCCCGTCCCCCTGGTGATCGTGGCGGCTTCGGGCGGTGGCATCCGCGCCGCCTACTGGACGGGCGGGGTACTGGACAGGCTGTTCCCCCCGGGGCCGGCCGGGACGGCCGGTGCTTCCGGCTGCCCGCCGGACAGGCGTGCGCCGGTGTTCGCCGTGAGCGGCATCTCGGGCGGCAGCCTGGGCGCCGTGTCATGGCTCTCGCGTACGGGGCCGCCGTCCGGGGTGCCGAAGGGACCGCGCGACGACCACAAGTCGGTCTTCGGGGCCGACCACCTCTCCCCGGCGGTGGCGTGGATGGTCTTCGTCGACCTGCCCCGCGCCTTCATCGGGTTCCCCGGGAAGGACCGGGCGGCCGTGCTGGAACAGTCCTGGGAGAACAGGCAGGAAGCTCTCAAGGACCCCTTCTACGCTTCGTGGCTCGCCACCCCGCAGCCCCCTCCCGCAGCCAGGAGCTGGACACCGCTCGCCCTGCTCAACGGCACCGCGGTCGAAAGCGGCTGCCGGGTGCTGACCTCCCCGGTCCAGGCCGGCGCCTTCGACCGGCCGGCCGGGGCGCTCTCCTGCACCCGGCGTCCGGAGGACGCCCTCGGGAGCCAGGACGGCCCGGGCGCCCCGACCCTCATCGACCTGCGCGGTTCCTTCCTCTGCGGCGACCAGGACGTGAAGCGGTCCACCGCCGCGCTGCTGTCGGCGCGCTTCCCGTACATCACGCCCTCCGGAAGGCTCAGCGGCTCCCGCTGCCCGGACGAGGGCAACAGGGGAGGCCACCTGTCCGTGGTCGACGGCGGATACGTGGAAGCCACCGGCAGTCTGACCGCCTTCGACCTCCACGGCCTGCTCCGCCCGCTCGTGGACTGCCACAACGCGGGCGGCACGTTCACCGCCGGCCGCTGCGTCCCGGGGAACGCCGCCGGGCGCCGCCGGATCCGGCCGGTCCTCGTGCAGATCGACAACGGCTACAACAGCGTGGCCACCCGGTCGTCACCGGGACGGCCCAGTGAACTCCTCGTCCCCGTGCAGGGGTTGAGCGGGGTGTCGGGCACGAAGGACGCGACCGCCCGGCAACGCGCGTTCGGCGCCTTCGGCTGCGAGAACTACCTCCGCTTCGCCAACGTGCGCGGTCCGGGGGCCCAGGCGCCCCTCGGGTGGGTGATGTCGCTCAGCGCCCAGGCCGACCTGGACCGGCAACTGCGGCAGCAGCGGGACGGCCCGGGGGCCGCCGCCCTGACCCTTGAGGGCCAGCTCGCCCACGCGGCCGCCCGCTGCGCCGGACGGTGACGCGGGCCGGCGCCCGCGGACCCGGCACCCGGCCGTGCGGCCGGGGTACGCGGAGGGCGTTCACCGGCGTCCGGCACGCACCCCGGCACCCGGCCGGTACGGCACCGCGGGCCACGTGCCGCGCGGGGACGTCACTGCCCCCGCGCCCTCAGCCGCCGGAGGCGACGGCGGCGGCATCCGCCGACGCGGCCGGCCGTACGATCCGCACCGGGGCGTACCCCTGCGACGCGGACGGCGCGATGACCCCCTCCTTCCGCCCGGCCCACTCGAACGCGGCCAGGACCCGCTCCAGTTGCCCATCGGTGTGCCCGGCCGTCAGCGTCACACGCAACACCTCCTGGCCGGCCCTGACGCCGGGGTACGTCATGGGCGCGGTGAACACCCCCGCCGCCTCCAGCTGCCGCCACATGCGCAGGCACCGCTCGCGTCCCCTGACCAGGACCGGCACCACCGGGGTGACGGACGCGCCGGTGGTGTAGCCGAGCGCCCGCAGGCCGTTGTGGAGCCGTTCGGCGAGATCCAGGACCCGGGCGCGCCGCTGCGGCTCGGCCTGCAGGATCCTCAGGGCGGCGAGCGCGGCGGCGACGTTGGCCGGGGACGCCGCCGCGGTGAACAGGGCCGTGCGCGAGTGGAAGCGCAGGTAGTGGATCACTTCGGCGGGTCCGGCGATCACTCCGCCCACCGAGGCCAGACTCTTGGACAGGGCGCTGGTGACGATGTCGGGGCGCAGCCCGAAGTGCTCCCCCACCCCCGCCCCGGTCGGTCCGAGCACACCCAGGTCGTGGGAGCTGTCCACGACGACCCGTGCGCCGTGGGCGGACGCCAGTTCCATGATTCCCGGCAGGTCGCAGATGTCGCCGTCCACCGAGAAGATTCCGTCCGTGAGGATGACTTTCCCCGCGCTCCCGTCAGCGGCGTGAAGCAATTCCCCCAGATGTTCGACATTCCCGTGCAGGAACTTGCGCTGCTCCGCCTGACCGAGATTGACGGCCTCATCCAACGAGACATGATTGGAAAAGTCACCGAAGACGAGATCATCCGGCCCCAGCAGCGGGGCCAGCATCAAATTCGCCTGGAATCCGGACGGGAGTACGACAGCCGCCTCCTGCCCCAGGAACACCGCCAGTGCGCTCTCCAGCTCCTCGTGCAGCTCCAGGGAACCGCTCACGGCACGCGATCCGCCCAGCGAGGTGCCGAAACGGCCCACCGCCTCCGCAGCGGCCGCCCGCACCCTGGGATCCGCCGAAAGCCCCAGGTAGTCGTGGGTGGCGGCCATGATCACCCGCCTGCCGCCGAACTCGACCTCGGTGCCGTCGAACGTGTCCCCGATCGCCCGGTAGTAGCAGTCCCGCCCGGTCTGCCGCAGATGCTCCGCGGTCCACGACCGGCACCTTTCCAGAATGTCCATGCGCACGTTCTCCAGGTTCGCTCGCACCCCGGCCGATGCCCCGATCGGCCGCTTTCAAGAGCCGCCCAATATGTCATCACGGAGCACCCGGGGACAGCTCACCCGGGGAATCGGTCTCTCCCCGATGGATGGTACTTTGGCGCCTTCCGCACCCGACGACCCATGGAGAAACAGTGTCATATGATGAACTGAAAAGCGTCATGATTTCTCTTGGAATTCCGGAGGACGACATCAGTCCGGACGCGACACGCGAGGAAGCCGGTCTGGACTCCATCGCGGTCGTCGAACTGGCGCTGGTCCTCCGCCGCGAGAAGGGGCTGGCGGTGACGGAGGAGGAGATCGGCGCCGCGGCCACCGTCGCGGACGTCGCCGCTCTCGTCGCGTCCCGGTGACCCTCCACATGACCGGCCGCGACGTGTGTGTCACGGGCATCGGCATGATGACCCCGGCCGGCGACGGATGGGCCGCCGGCTGGGAACGTGTGTGCAAGGCGCTGCCGACGGCGGTATTCGAACAGGAGATGCCCCCCACTCCGGCCCATCTGGCCTGCCGGGTGGCCCCCTTCGATCCGTCCCGGCTCGGCCAGGCACGGGCGCGCAAGCCCGACCGGTGCGCGCAGCTGGCGCTGCTCGCCGCCCGCGACGCCCTGGTCGACGCCGGCCTGGAACCGTCACGCTGGGACGGAGCCCGGGTCGCGGTGGTCGTGGGCTGCGGAAGCGGCGGGTCCGGCACGCTGGAGACCGAGCACCGGGCCATGCTGGCCTCCGGGCCGCAGGACATGTCGCCGTTCGCCGTACCGACCTCGCTGAGCAACTCCATGGCCGCCCAGCTGACCATCGAGTTCGGCGCCACGGGCCCCAGCCACACGGTCAACACCGCCTGCGCGTCGGGCGCGACGGCCATCGGCACGGCGATGGATCTGCTGGCCCTGGACCGCTGCGACATCGCCCTGGCCGGCGGCGCCGACGCCGCCATCACTCCGTTCTACGTCGCGGGATACGACCGGATCGGCGCACTGTCGCACCGCTTCGCCGACCCGGCCGGGGCGCTGCGCCCGTTCGACCGGCAGCGGGACGGCTTCGTGCTCGGGGAGGGGGCCGGGATGCTGGTCCTGGAACGCGCCGCCGACGCGCGTGCCCGAGGAGCCCGGGCGCGCGCCCGGATCAGGGGGTACGGGGCCTCGTCGGACGCCCACCACGTGGTGAAGCCCCGCCCGGACGGTTCGGGACTCAAGGCGGCCGTCCGGGAGGCACTCGCGCAAGCCGGTGCCTCCGTGCGGGACGTCTCGCACATCAACGCCCATGGCACCGGCACCCCCGTCGGCGACCGGGCCGAGGCCGCCGCCCTGGCCTCGCTGTTCCCGCACCACCCGCCGGTGACCGCAACCAAGCCGGTGACCGGTCATCTGCTGGGCGCGGCGGGCGCCGTGGAAGCGGCGCTGACCGTACTCACGGTGGAGCAGGGCCTCGTCCCGCCCACCGCCAACCTGGAGGAGCTCGACCCGGCGGTCGACCTCCACATCCCGACCGAGTGCCGGCCGGGGAGACTAGGGCTGGCGCTCTCCATGTCCACGGGTTTCGGCGGGCAGAACGCCGTACTCGCCATCAGCCCCGACTGACCGCCCCTCCCCCGGCCCCGTCCGGGCGCCCACCGGCTGCGCGGCCCCGGCCTCCGTGTCCGCGGCGGCGGGGCGGTCCGCCCCGGGGCCGGCGGTGGTGAAGTCGTCGGCCAGGCCGGGCAGCGCCAGAAGCCTTCGGGGGGTGTGCCGCAGCAGACCCGCCAGGAGCTTGTAGCGGAGACTCGGTACGCAGGTGACGGGCGGACGGCGGCGGTGGATGGCCCGTACCGCCCGCTCGGCGACGTACGGCGAAGCGAGCGTGAGCAGGGGCGGCGACGGGGGGATCCCCGCGCGCTCGTGGAACTGCGAGGTGGTGTGGCCCAGCACCAGGGCGGTCAGGGCGACCGGGGAGGCGCGGAGGAGACGCGTGTAGGCGAGCGACTCGGTCAGCGCCAGACCGAACGCCTTCGCGGCCCCGTAGGAGGTGCCCTGCCACACGGGCCCCGCGGCGGCCACCGAGGACACGTTGAGGATGCGGCCGTCGCCGCGCCGGAGCATCGCGGGAAGCGCGGCATGGATGAGCCGGGCCGGTGCGACGACGTTGAGGTCGAGCATGCGCTGCTCGTCCGCCCATCGCGTACGCTCGAACGATCTGCCCAGACCCGCTCCGGCGTTGTTGACCAGGATGTCGGCCCCGTACGCGGCCGAGGCCACCCGCTCCAGATCGGCGCCGTCCGTCAGGTCGGCCGGCAGCGTACGCGCCCGGACCCCCCGGACGGCGGCGAGATCGGCTGCGAGCCGGTCCAGGGATTCGGCGCCGCGCGCCACGAGGATCAGGTCGTGACCGCGTGCGGCGAGGGCGCGTGCGATGTCGGCGCCGATGCCGTAACTGGCGCCGGTGACCAGGGCGGTTCCCATCTCTGTCTCCTTCGTACGGTGGCCGACGGCTCGCTGCTGCCCCTGCCTCATCCCGTGGGCACGCGTGGGGGTGTCTCCGCGGCGGTGGTTGCCTCCCGCCACAGCCGCTCGACGGCCGCCGCCCACAGCGTGGCGAGCCCATCGGCGTCGGCCAGCGCACGGTCGATGGTCAAGCTCACGAGGGCCTGCCCCCGGTAGGAGAGGAAGGAGACGGCGAAGGGCTGCTCTCCGTGCAGGAACAGGGTGGGTACCACGACCTCGATCGGGTCGTCGCCCATCGCCAGCCGTCCGGGCACACGGACGAGTCCGGAAGTGTCCAGCCCGCTGCGCACGTTCGCGGCCTGCAGGGCGAAGCGGTAGAGGAGCCACTCCGGAAGACGCGTCTGCGCCCGCAGTACCCGGCGCATCCCGTCGGTCCTGATGCGCCGGGTGGCGCGCGCGATGGCCGCCACGCGTTCCGTGGAGGAGTCGGCCCAGAAGGAGAGCGGGATGCGCACGGCCGAGACCCTGTTGCCCACCGAGTACCGCTCCTCCGGGTAGCGGAGGGTGACGGGCATGCCCACGTGCAGGTCCCTGCGCCCCCGGCCGGCCGGCCGGTCCTCGGGGAGCCAGGTCCGCAGGGCCTCCGCCAGAGCCGCCAGGCAGATGTCGTTGGGTGTGGCTCCGAGCACCCGCGCGGTCTCGCGCAGCCAGGGCAGGGGCACCGACGCCGAGACGATCCGCGCCTGCCCCGTCAGTGGCCGGCCCTTCGACCAGGTCATCGTGGACCTGAGTCCGCGAGCGAGATCGACCATGTTCCGGCCGATCGCGCGCGCCGGGATCCGGCTCCTCCAAGGGCGGCGGACGGGCGGCGTGACGACGGCCCGGCGCGGCGCGACCGGCGGGCCCGCGCCGAAGAGTGTCGTCACCGCGTCGAGCAGGGCCTGCCCGTCCTGCGCCGCGTGGTGGGCGCGGTAGAAGAGCACGTACTCACCGCCGGAGTAGCCGTGGATGAGCCAGACGCCCCAGCGCGGCGCGTCCTCCGCCATCGGTTCGCACAGCAGCGCTTCCACGGTTTGGTCGGGGGAGGTGACACCGTCCGGGAGGAGGATCTCGTGCACATGGCGCCCTGGATCGAAGTCCGGATCGACGTCCCAGACGGTGCGCCGCCCCTGCTTGGAGACCCTGCAGACCAGGCTCGGCATCCGGTCGATGCGGCCGGCGATCTGCTCCCGCACGTCGCTCAGCTTCGGGGCCGTACCGGTCGCGTGCAGCACCGCGCCGATGTAGGGGTGGACGCCGGAATGCTCCTGTTCGTAGGTGAGGAAACAGCCGTCGACCGGATTCGGGCAGTGGGTCATCGCGATCACCAGGGACAGGGCGGGGCCGCACGACGGCGCCCCGCGCGGGCAGATGAGTACTCAGGAGGAGTCCGCAGATCGGCTGCGTGTGGCGTGACCAACGGGAAGTACGGCGAGAAGGTCACGCTCAGCCCCGGATTCGGCGCCCGTGGCCGAGGGGTTCCCCGGGCATCGGGCCAGGGAGAGCAGCGATCGGGAAGCAGTACCCTTCCGTCCCATGGCCGAGATCGCACCGCACACGGATACGTCACCCGCTCGTCCGGCTCTGCTGTGGGGCGTCTCCGCCGCCTCACTGGCGATCTTCCTCCTGACGTGGGCGGCGGCCTGGGTGAAGGCGTACGTCGTCAATGACGATCTGCCCAACTTCTGCGGCCGGGTGGTCAGGGGGAGCTTTCCGCCGGAGGTGGCCTGCGTGTCCGCGAACGGGACGGTCACCGGAGGGAACGCCGGGTGGGTCGATGCCCTGTTCTTCACCTCGCTCGCGGTCTGCGTGGTGCCCGCGCTCCTCGCGTCGGCGATCACCGCGATCGTCCGGCGGCGATGACACGGCCGTGGAGCCGGGGCATCCGCCCGGGGCCGTGCGGGGCTATCGGGGCATGTCGGCCAGGATCGTCTTGCCCTGGGGCCCCACGGTCACGGTGACGGCCCTGGCCAGGTTCTGGACCATGGGCCAGCCGAAACCGCCGGTGCCGCCCGCGAGGTCGGGGACACGCTGCCGGGGCAGTCGCGGATCCGTGTCCGCCACGCCCACCGTGATCGCGTCCGGCCGGGCACGCAGCTGCAGCGCGCAGGAGGCGCTCCGTGCGTGACGCACGACGTTGGTGACGAGTTCGGACACGACGAGTTCGACGCTCGCCGCGGACTGGGCGTCCATGGAGGGCCTGAGCCGGTCGAGGAATGCGCGCGCGAGATCCCGTGCGTGCGCGACGATCTCGGGTCGGCTGTCGAAGACCGCGCGGTCCGACGGTTCGGCCTCCTGTCGCGGGTCGTGTGTCCGCATGAGCCCCTCCTCCGTGTACTGCGGTCTCTGTCCGAGAGGAACACATGCCCGCGAAGCGGATGGTCTAACGCCCTCACGGCGGCGACTTGAGCGCCTTTGTGTCAACTTGCCGCGCGTGCCCCGCCCGTCGGCGACGACAGCCCGGACCCTGGACACCGCTCCCCGCCGGGATCCCTGCACGCCCCGGCCTCCTCCGGCACACCGCATGCACCACCCGCGCCCCACCCTCACGAGAGTGACGGGGATCACATCCCGTGACGCGAAGAGGACGCATGAGGTGCCGGGAGGGGGGTAAGCGCGCCGAAGCAACCTGTCGGGGAGCAGGGCGGCAGGTCAACGAGGAGGGACAGCATGACGGCGACGAAGACGGTTACCGGCACGAGGACGAGCACCGGTACGGGAGCGCTTCCGCAGATCGCCGACCCGCAGAAGGTGGCACCGAAGGACGCCCGCGACTTGTCGAGGCTCTTCTTCGACCAGCTGGCCGTACTGGAAGAGGGAACGCCCGAGTACCAGTACGCGCGCAACACCCTGGTCGAGATGAACATGTCGCTGGTCCGCTACGCCGCCGGCCGGTTCCGCAACCGCGGTGACGACATGGAGGACATCGTCCAGGTCGGCATGATCGGCCTGATCAAGGCCATCGACCGCTTCGAGCTCTCCCGCGAGATCCAGTTCGTGACGTTCGCCGTGCCGTACATCGTCGGCGAGATCAAGCGGTTCTTCCGCGACACCTCCTGGGCCGTACACGTGCCGCGCAGGCTGCAGGAGGCCCGGGTGGAACTGGCCAAGGCCACCGAAGAGCTCAGCACCCGGCTCGGGCGGGCTCCGAAGGTCGGCGAACTGGCCGCTCTGATGAACCTCACCGAGGAGGAGGTCATCGAGGCCCGGCTGGCGTCCAACGGCTACAACTCGACCTCCCTCGACGCCGCCATCCACGGCGAGAACGAAGAGGGCGAGGCGGCCCTCGCCGATTTCATCGGCGAGGAGGACCCCGCCATGGAACTGGTCGAGAACTTCCATGCCCTCGCCCCCCTCATCGCCGAACTCGACGAGCGCGACCGGCACATCCTTCACCTGCGGTTCGTCGAGGAACTTACCCAGTCGCAGATCGGTGAACGCCTCGGAGTCTCCCAGATGCACGTCTCCCGGCTGCTCTCCCGCACGCTGGCACGGCTGCGTGAAGGGATGCTCAGCACCCACTGAGCCCCGGGCCGCCCCGGTGGCGGCCGCTGAGCCCCTTTCAGCGGCCGTCACCGGGGCGTGTCCGTCGCCCGGACGTTCAGGGACTCGTGAGGATCACGAGTTGCCGGGTCGCCCGGGTCATCGCGACATAGCGGTCGACCGCCCCCTCGACGCCCTCGCCGAACTCCTCCGGGTCGACGAGGACGACCAGGTCGAATTCGAGCCCCTTCGACAGCTCCGGCGTCAGCGACCGGACCCGGGACGTCGCCGGGAACGCGGGATCGCCGATCACACAGGCGGTCCCTTCGGCGTGCGAGGCGAGCCAGGTGTCGAGGACGGAGTCCAGATCCGCGACGGAGCCGTGCACGACGGGGACGCCGTTGCTGCGGATGGAGGTCGGCACGTTGGCGTCGGGGAGCACGGCCCGGATCGCCGGCTCGGCCTCCGCCATGACCTCCGTCGGCGTCCGGTAGTTGACGCTCAGGGAGGCGACGTCGATCCGGTCGAAGCCGATCCGTTCCAGCCGCTCCCGCCACGGCTCCGTGAACCCGTGCCTGGCCTGCGCGCGGTCCCCGACGATGGTGAAGCTCCGGGAGGGGCAGCGCAGCAGCAGCATCTGCCACTCCGCGTCGGTCAGTTCCTGGGCCTCGTCCACGACGACGTGCGCGAACGGCCCGGCGAGCAGGTCCGGTTCGGTGCCCGGCAGTGCGGACTCGTCGACCAGGCTGTCCTGGAGGTCCCGTCCGCGCAGCATCGTCACCGCCCCCTCACCGTCGGCGTCGGCTTCGATGATGTTGTCGATGACACCGGCCATGCGCTCGCGTTCGGCGGCGACCGATGCCTTGTTCCGGCGCGCGCGTCGTGACGCCTCCGGGTCGCCGAGCCGCTGCCGTGCCGCGTCCAGGAGCGGCAGGTCGGACACCGTCCACGCCTGGGCGTCCTCGCGCCGCAGCGTCCGCACCTCGTCGGGGCTGAGCCAGGGCGCGCACATCCGCAAATAGGCGGGCACCGACCACAGGTCCCCGACGACATCGGCCGCTTCGAGCAGCGGCCACGCGCTGTTGAGGGCCCCGGCCAGCTCCTTGTCGTGCAGCAACGCCCTTCGGAACTGGTCGGGCGGGACGTCGCCGTCGTGCTTGTCCAGCAGGATCGTGAGCAGCTCCTCCCAGATCTGCTCGCGCGCCTCGTTGTGCGCCGTGCCCGGCCCCGCCGCCTCGAACGCCTCGGCCCAGTCGTCGGCGCTCAGCCAGACGTCGGACCAGGGGGTCGAGACCGTCATCCCCTCGGTGGGCGGCGCCTCGTAGAACCTGACGGCCGTCTCGATCGCCTTCACCATGTCCACGGACGCCTTCAGGCGGGCCACGTCCGGGTCGGTCTCGATCGCCGCCGAGGGCCCTTCGGCGACGAGGTCGCGCAGGGTGCAGGTCTGCACGCCCTCCTCGCCGAGGCTGGGCAGGACGTCGGCGACGTAGCCCAGGTAGGGCTGGTGCGGACCGACGAACAGCACACCTCCCCGGCGGTGACCGACGCGGGGGTCGGAGTAGAGGAGGTAGGCGGAGCGGTGCAGGGCGACGACGGTCTTCCCCGTACCCGGGCCGCCGTCGACGACGAGGGCGCCGCGGGACCCCGCCCGGATGATGGCGTCCTGGTCGCTCTGGATGGTGGCGAGCACATCGCGCATCCGGGGGGACCGCGTGCCGCCCAGACTGGCGATGAAGGCGGACTGGTCGTCCAGCGCGGCGTGCTGTTCGAGTCCGTCGGCGGTGAACACCTCGTCCCAGTAGTCACTGATCCTGCCGCGGGTCCAGCGGTAGCGGCGACGGCTCGTCAGGCCCATCGGGCTGGCGTGGGTGGCCGCGAAGAACGGCTCGGCCGCGGGGGAGCGCCAGTCGAGCAGCAGCCGGCGGCCCGTACTGTCGGTGAGGCCGAGCCGGCCGACGTACAGGGGCTCGGGATCGTCCGCCGTGACGATGTGCCCGAGGCACAGGTCCAGACCGAAGCGGCGCAAGGCGCGCAGGCGCCCGGTCAGCCGGTGGACCTCCTGGTCGCGCTCCATCGCCTCCCGGCCGATACCGCCGGGCGCCCTGAGGGCGGCGTCGAGGCGGTCGGACAGTTCGGCGATCGCCTGCTCAAGGCTCTCCGCGATGGCGGCGAAGTGCCGCTCGTCGTCGGCGATCAGCGCCGGGTCCGCCTTGGCGGAGAGGCGGTCGGGAAGGTCGAACGCGCTGGTGATCAGGGGATTCATGGCATCAGCTCCGATCCGTGGCAGAACCCGCGACGGCCGGCGGCGTGGACGCACCGTGCCTCTGCGCAACGTGCCCGCGCCCGGGGCGCGAGTCCCGCCACCGGTTCGGCCTACCGTGCGATCCATGGACCGACAACAGCACACGCACCTTGTGAATCTCCTCTTTCCGCAGGTCCTGGCTTCGGCCTGCGATTTTGCGGCATGACCGGGGCCTTGCCGCAAGCCCCCCTGTGCGCTATAAGTTGTACATGGCAAGGAGTGAGTGTTCCTCCTGTCCTCCCCGCCCGGCGCGAACGGGCAAGCCCCTGATGTGAGGCCGCTCGGCCGACTGCCCGGGGGACACGACGAGTTCGTCGTGTCCCCCGGGCAGTCGCATGCTCGTACGCGGCCGTACGGCCCCGGGGCGGGGAGGTCAGTCGACGGCGTCCTCGCGTCGGGGGCGGCGGTGCCACCAGTGGTGGCGCCGGGGATGGACGGCGCGTCCCAGCCGGCGGCCCATCAGCAGGTACCCCAGCACGGCGCCCGTCGTGTTGAGCAGGACGTCGTCGATGTCGAACGCCCGCCCGGTGATGAGGGCTCCCTGCACCAGTTCCACCAGCGTCATCACCAGCGCGGTGGCCACCAGGACCCGCAGCAGCCCTCGCGCGCGGGGCACCAGCACCGGCAGGAGCAGACCGAACGGGATGCCCATCACGATGTTGCCGCCGAGCTGCTTGACGGTGTCACGGAAAGCGGGCTGCGCGAGGTAGTCGCGGATGGAGTCGCCGGGGCGCAGATTGCTGTGCGTCAGCGACTCCGACGCCACCGAGGGCTCCAGCGTGAGTCTGGCCAGCAGAACCGCGAAGGCCACGGTCCCGGCGAAGGCCACCAGCATGACCACGGCGCGCACCCAGGGCGACAGCAGGGGTCTGCCTCGGGTCGTCCGCCCTCCCGATTCCCTCGCGCCTTTGTCGTACGGGACTGCCCGTGTCATCACGAACCCCCAGTCAGGGTGAGGATGCTGCACTTTCCGATACCCGCGATACGGACCGGCACGCGCCCGTCGGCGCCTCACACCGGATCGGTACGGCCGAACAACCCGGCGTGTCCGGGCGGCAGTTGGGTGAGGATGCGACGCAGCAGCGCGTCGTCGGCCACCTCCGCCACCGTCGCGAGCACGGCGGTGACGGCGCGCCGGGCGTCCCGGACTGCGACGTCGTCACGTGCGGCCACCGCGTCGATGAACCCCGCGGGCGTCAGGGGCTCACTCGCCGGCGGGGCGTCGACGAGGAAGGGCCCGCACTGCCGTGGCAGCAGTCGCGCGAGATCGGTGCGGTCGTCGCCCACGAGGTGTGCTCCCAGCACTTCGAGGACGCCCCGCACCGCCCGGGCCGCCTCGTCCCGCGCGGCGTACCCTCCGCGTTGCCGGACCCGTTCGAGCAGCGGTTCCGCAGACGCGTCATCCATGATCGGCTCCCATCGTTCCGGCCGCCGAACCGCCTCCGGGGGGCCCGGCGGCCACCGTGAGAGCGCGCTTACCCCGGTAAACCGGGTGGAACCGCTCGACCGCGCAAAGTGACAGCGGGGCTCACCCGCCCGGCGGAACCGTCCGGGCGCGAAGGCGGGGCCGGCCGGACATCCGCGGGGACGTGGGTCCGGACTCCGATCAGAAATATGCCCATACAGTGACGTAGTGGGAGTATTCGACTAGACAGGGAGGTACGCAGCCGAGCGCCGCCTCCCACACGCACCGGAGGCAGGTCGGCTCATGCCCAAGAAATCGAAGCCTTCCGAGCCCTCGCACGGCGAGGGGCCGAGCCGTCACCGCGGGACCGAGCAGCACGGCTGGGCACCCGACGTGGACGAGACCCGTCAGCAGGACAACCCCAGCGCCCACCGCTCCTTTCACCCGGACGAGTACGCCCCGGGCCGCGGACGGGGCAGGACGTCCGCCAAGGAGGAGCGGAAGCCGGTCCCCGGCGACGCGGTGAAGAGCGACACGACGCGTGGGGAGGAGTATTCCGAGAAGTCCGAGGAGGGCATGCGCGACACCGGCCGCAAGGGACGTTCCCGGCGCCCCGGCGGAACCAAGGACGCTTCCGCGTTCACCGGCGTGGACCCCCAGGACCCGCCGCACGGGCGCCGGTCCGGCTAGGGCTTTCGTCCGGACCGGGCCGGAGGGGTGAGCGGGGTCCGGTGCCTGGGGCCTCCCCAGGCACCCGGATCCCGGCGCCCGCGGCGTGGCGCCGCCACCCGCGCTTCCGCAAAGTACCCTTGCCCGTATGGCAAAGGACGACGGGGCCGTCCTGGCGGCGGTGGGGGCCCGGCTGCGCTCGTTGCGCAAGGGGCGCGGGATCACCCTCACCGAGCTGTCGCGGACCACAGGGATCTCCACCAGCACGCTGTCCCGCCTCGAATCGGGCGACCGAAAGCCCCACCTCGAACTGCTCCTGCCGCTGGCCAGGGCCTATCAGGTGCCCCTGGACGACCTGGTGGGCGCGCCACAGGTCGGGGACCCCCGGGTCCGTCTGAAGCCGATCGAGCACGCCGGGGCCACGATCGTGCCGCTGACCCAGCACCCCGGCGGACTGCAGGCGTTCAAGATGGTCATGGGCACCGACCGCGCCACTCCCCGGCCTCGCAGCCATGAAGGCTACGAATGGCTCTACGTACTCGCCGGCCGGCTGCGCCTGGTGCTGGCCGACCATGACATCGTCCTCAAGCCCGGGGAGGCCGCGGAGTTCGACACCCGGCTGCCGCACTGGTTCGGCAGCACCGGGGAGGCTCCGGTCGAGATCCTCAGCATGTTCGGGCCCCAGGGGGAGCGCGTACACGTCCGCGCCCGGCCCCGTGGCGCCGACGACGCCACGGGGCCGGACTGACGATCCCCCGGCCGGGGCAGGGCTCTCCGTCCGCGGGGTGGCTCAGCGGACGGGGAAGCCGAAGCCGTACCCCTGCTCCTTCAGCCACGGCAGGATCCGGCGCAGCGCCTCGACCGTCTGGCCCCGGTCGCCGCCGGCGTCGTGGAAGAGGACCGTCGGGCCCTGGGAGATCTGGTTCTTGACGGTCTCGACCATCGCGTCGGCGCCCGGCTTCTCGAAGTCCTTGGAGTCGACGTTCCAGCCCAGCGGCCGCATGCCGCGGGAGGCGGCGAGCTGACGGCTGTAGGGGGTGAACGCGCCGCCCGGGGCACGGTAGTAGAGCGGCTCCACTCCCCCGGAGGCGTTCGTGATCATCCGCTCGGCCTCGGTGATCTCCTTGGCCTGGAGCTCGCGCGACTTCTTGTCCATCGTCGTGTCGTGGGACACGGAGTGGTCGCAGAGCGCGTGGCCGGCCGCGACCACCGCCTTGACGAGGTCCGGGTGCGCCTGGGCCTGCGTGCCGACCATGCAGAAGGTCGCCCTGACGCCGTTCGCCTCCAGAACCTGGAGGACCTTCGGGGTCCAGACGGGGTCCGGGCCGTCGTCGATCGTGATGTTGACGCCCTTGGGGCCCTGGTCCGACGCGTGGGCGATGTCCATGCTGACCAGCGGCGGAGGCAACTTCGGGTCCGGGACGGAGGTCTGCCCGACGATCGGGGCGGGCTTGCGCGCCGGGGCGGGCACGGCCTCGCTGGGGCCCGCCTGGGCGACCCACGCCGCGGCCAGGACGGTCGCTCCCGCCACGCCGAGCGCCGCCACCAGTACACGGCTGTTCGTGTCCCGCATCCCGCCCCACCCCTTGTCCGCATCCGCTGTCCCGACAGACGACGCCGTCGCGTCGCCCGTGCTCATGAGGACGGCTCAGGGCCGCGGCGGGATCGCTCCGTTACGGATTGCGGACGATTCCGTGGGGAAACGGGGGCATCCGGCGGGCTGCCCCCCGGGGCTGCCCCCGGAGGTGGACACGTGGTGCGGCGGCGGCAGGCCCCCCCTGCCTCACGGGGCCGTCAGCAGATGCGCGGCAGCTGCTCCCCCAGCGGCAGGTCGACCACGCGCGTGGCGCCGAGGCCGGTTCGGGCCACCACCATCCCGGGGTGGGCCTCCACCGCTTCCCCGATCACCCGGGCCTCGGTTCCCAGCGGATGCGCGCGCATCGCGTCCAGGACCGCGTCGGCGTGGTCGCGGGGGACGAACGCCACCAGCTTGCCCTCGTTGGCGACGTACATCGGGTCCAGGCCGAGAACGGCGCAGGCGTTGGCGACCGGCGGCGGGACCGGGACACTGCGCTCGTGGATGACGACGCCGGTGCCCGAGGCCGCCGCGATCTCGTTCAGCGCCGCGGCCAGACCTCCTCGGGTGGGGTCGCGCAGGACGTGCAGGTCGGGCGTGACGGCGAGCATGCTGTCGACCAGGCCCCCGAGCGCGGCGCAGTCGCTCTCGATCTCCACCCCGAACTCCAGACCCTCGCGGACGCTCATGATGGCCACACCGTGGGCGCCGATGGCACCGCTGACGATCACCACGTCCCCGGGGACCACGCGCTGCGGGCGCAGATCGACGCCCGGCGGGATGAGTCCGATGCCCGCGGTGTTGACGAAGATCCCGTCGCCGTGTCCGGCCTCCACCACCTTGGTGTCACCGGTGGCCACTTCGACCCCGGCGACGCGCGCGGCCGCGCCGAGGTCCTCGGCCACCCGTGCCACCACCGACAGCTCGACGCCCTCCTCCAGGATGAACCCGCAGGACAGGTAGGCGGCCCGGGCGCCGCTCATGGCGAGGTCGTTGACGGTGCCGTTGACGGCGAGATCGCCGATGCTGCCGCCGGGGAAGAACAGGGGCCGCACCACGAAGGAGTCGGTGGAGAACGCCAGCCGGGCACCGCCGAGGGAGATCGCCGCGGCGTCGCCGAGCTGCGCGAGCACCTCTCCGCCGAAGGCGGGCGCGAAGACGTGCTGGACCAGTTCGGCGGAGAGGGCGCCGCCTCCGCCGTGGCCCATGACCACGCGTCGCTGGTCGCGAAGGGGGGCCGGGCACGTCCACGCGGCGAGGTCCGCCGCCGGTGCGGGGAGCTTGGTGGTCTCAGACAACGGGGCTCGCCTCCCGGGCTGCGGTCGTGATGTCCAGCCGCCGGTAGAGGTAGTACGCGGCGCAGGCGCCCTCGCTGGAGACCATGGTGGCGCCGAGCGGGGTGCGGGGCGTGCAGAGGGTGCCGAAGGCCTCGCACTCATGCGGTTTCAGCAGGCCCTGGAGCACTTCGCCGCTGCGGCACTCGGCCGGCTCGCGCGTCCGGATGCCGCTGACCGAGAAGCGGTGCTCGGCGTCGTACTCCCGGTAGCGCTCCGACAGCCGCCAGCCGCTGTCGGGGATCACGCCGATGCCGCGCCAGGCGCGGTCGGTGACCTCGAAGACATCCGCGAGCATGGCCTGGGCGGCGGGGTTGCCCTCCGGCCGTACGGCACGCGCGTAGGCGTTGTCGACGGTGTGTTCGCCGCGCTCCAGCTGCCGGACGGTCCGGCGCACGCCCTCCAGGATGTCCAGCGGCTCGAAGCCGGTCACCACGATGGGGACCCGGAATCGTTCTGCCAGGTCCGGGTACTCCCCGGTGCCCATCACGCTGCACACGTGTCCGGCCGCGAGGAAGGCCTGCACCCGGCAGCTGGGAGAGCGCATGATCGCCTCGATGGCGGGCGGCACCCGGACGTGGGACACCAGCAGGCTGAAGTTGCGGATGCCGAGCTTGCGAGCCTGGTACACCGTCATGGCGTTGGGCGGTGCGGTCGTCTCGAAGCCGATGCCGAAGAAGACCACCTCCCGGTCCGGGTTCTGCTGGGCGACCCGCAGGGCGTCGAGCGGTGAGTAGACCACTCGCACGTCGCCGCCCTCGCCGCGGACCTGGAACAGGTCGCGGCCCGTGCCGGGCACGCGCAGCATGTCCCCGAACGAGCAGAAGACGACGTCCGGCCGGGAGGCGATCTCCAGCGCCTTGTCGATGACCTCCAGCGGGGTGACGCACACCGGGCAGCCCGGCCCGTGGATCAGTTCCACCTGGTCGGGCAGGAGCTGGTCGATGCCGTGGCGGATGATGGTGTGCGTCTGACCTCCGCACACCTCCATCAGCGCCCACGGCCTGGTCACGGTGGAGTGGATGTCGTCCAGCAGGCGCCGTGCCAGCTCCGGGTCCTGGAATTCGTCGATGTACTTCACTTCCGCACCTCCTGAGGTACGTCGTCACAGCCGGGGAGACCGTCACCGGCGGGGAGACCGTCACCGGCGGGGAACGGAGGCCCGCCGGCCTCCGCCGCCATCTCCCAGGGGTCGCCGAACTCCTCCTGGAGCAGGCCGAGGGTGGCGAACAGTTCGAGCGTGTGCTTGGCCGACTCCTCGTCCAGCCGCTGCAGGGCGAACCCGACGTGGACGATGGCGTACTCGCCGACCCGGAGGTCGGGCAGGTACTCCAGGCACACCTCCTTGACCACGCCGCCGAAGTCGACGGTGGCCATCCGGGTCCCGTCCCGTTCCTCGATGTCCAGCACTCTGCCGGGTACCGCCAGGCACATGGCCTTCTCCTCGTTGTGGATGATGTGTTGCCGCCCGGTCCCGCCGGTACGGGCCGTCAGCCGGCCGCCGGCGGGCGGGCGGTGGCACGGGCCGCCACCATCAGCTGGCCGAGCGCCAGTCCCCCGTCGTTGGGCGGGACGCGGTGGTGGCGCAGGACGGTGAAGCCGCTCTCGCGCAGCGCCCCTGCGCAGGCCGAGGAGAGCAGGGAGTTGGCGAACACGCCGCCGGTCAGGGCGACGGTGTTGGTGCCGTGCCGCTGCCGCGCCATGACGCAGGCGCGGTGGACGAGGCCGGCCACCGCGCGGTGGAACCGTGCGGCGATGACGCCGGGCGCCGTCCCCGCTCGTAGGTCCTCGACGACCGCCGCGAGGACGGGTGCGGCGTCGGCCCTCACCACACCGTCCCCGGGACTCCCGCCGTCCGGGCCCGGAAGCGGCACGGCGAAGGCGTACCCGGTGCCGGCCCCGCCCTCCGCGGCCAGCGCGGCCGCCTCCAGTTCGACGGCGGCCTGGGCCTCGTAGCCGGCCCGGTGGCAGACGCCCGCGAGGGAGGACACGGCGTCGAAGAGCCGGCCCATGCTGGAGGTGGGGACACAGTTCAGCCCCCGCTCCAGCTGGCGTTCGAGCACGCGTCGTTCGTCGGGCGGGCAGGCGGCCACGCAGGGCAGCTCGGGCGACCAGGGGATTCCCGCCGCCCACAGATGGGCGAGCGCCATGCGGTACGGCCGGTGGACGGCGGCGTCGCCGCCCGGCAGCGGTACGTAGGCGAGGTGCCCGAACCGGGTGGCGCCGTCGTAGTCCGCCAGCAGGATCTCCCCGCCCCACACCGCGCCGTCGTCGCCGTAGCCGGTGCCGTCGAACGCGACGCCGATCACAGGACGGGTGCCGTCCAGTCCGTGCTCGGCCATCGCGGCGGCGATGTGGGCGTGGTGGTGCTGCACGCGGACGACGGGCCGTCCGCCGGCGTTCACGCCCGCCCACCGGCCGGAGCGGTAGGCGGGATGCCGGTCGGCCGCCAGGAGTCCGGGCGCCACCCCGGTGATGGACTCCAGCAGTCCTTCGGCCCGCCCGAACGCCCGCTGGGTGGCGAGGTCGTCCATGTCACCGATGTGGGCGGACAGCCAGGCGCTGCGCCCCTCCCCGAGACAGAACGTGTTCTTGAGGTCCCCTCCCACCGCGAGGGCCGGCCGTACGGGTACCGGAAGGCGCAGGGGCAGGGGGACGTGGCCGCGGGCCCGGCGGACCAACAGCGGTTCGCCGTCGCAGACACGCACCACCGAGTCGTCGCACGGTACGTGGATCGGCCGGTCGTGGGTCAGCCAGGCGTCCGCCAGCGGGGCCAGCCTGTCGAGTGCCTCGGCGTCGTCCGTGACGATCGGCTCGCCGGCCACGTTCCCGCTGGTCATGACGAGGAGGCGGGGTCCGTCGGCGTCACCGGGCAGGCCCAGCAGCAGGTGGTGCAGCGGTGTGTACGGGAGCATGACCCCGAGGTCCGGGCTGCCCGGAGCGACCGCGTCCGCGAGGCGGGGGGCCGCGGGACCCGGCGTGGCGCCGAGGCGGCGGCGCAGGAGCACGATGGGGCGCGCGCCACCGGTGAGCAGCTCGCGTTCCCGGGGGCCGGGCCGCACCAGGTGCGCGACGTCGGTGAGGCTCGCGGCCATCACGGCGAACGGCTTGTCGCCGCGGGCCTTGCGGCGGCGCAGCAGGGCGACGGCCCGCGGGTTCGTGGCATCGCAGGCGAGGTGGTATCCGCCGAGGCCCTTGACGGCGAGCACCGCGCCCCGGGAGAGCAGCGCGCGGGCCCCGGCGATCGGGTCGGCCCCGGCGAGGGGACGCGGCTGCGGGGCGTGGTCGTCCCGTACGAGCAGGCGCAGCCGGGGGCCGCAGGCGTGGCAGGCGACCGGCTGGGCGTGGAAACGGCGGTCGGACGGATCGGCGTACTCGTGGGCGCAGTCGCGGCACATCGGGAAGGCGGCCATCGTCGTCCTGGCGCGGTCGTAGGGCAGGCCGGTGACGATGGTGAAGCGGGGGCCGCAGTGGGTGCAGTTGATGAAGGGGTGGCGATGGCGGCGGTTCGCCGGATCGGCCAGTTCGGCGAGGCAGTCGGCGCAGGTGGCCGTGTCGGGGGAGACCAGGGTGCGGGCCGGGCCGTCCGTCCGTGAGGGGATGATGGTGAACCCGGCGCCGCCGGTGGCGGGGACCGGGTGGTGGTCGACGGACTCGACCCTGGCCAGCGGCGGGGCCTGCGCGCTGATCCGCTCGCAGAACTGCGCCAGGGCGGCGGGGGTCCCCTCCACCTCGGTGACGACCCCCTCCCCCGTGTTGGTCACGTGTCCGGAGAGTTCCAGCCCGGTGGCGAGGGCGTGGAGGAAGGGCCGGAAGCCGACGCCCTGCACCACGCCCCGCACCGTCACCCGTCGGCGTTGCACGGCGTCGCCGACGACGGCGGTGACGGGCTGCCGATCGCTCACGGCCTCGACCGTGCCGCGCCGGCCGGACCGCCGGCGCGGGGGTCGGCGTGGCCGGCGGAGTTCGGGTGGGCGTGGCCGTGGTCGCGCCCGTACGACGTGTCGTGGACCTGCGCGGCCTCGTGGAGGTGTCCGGCCGGGTGGGTGTGGCCGTGGGCGTCGTCGTGCCGGTGGGGCTCCTGCCGCAGGGCCATGACGGGAGCGTGGACGGGCTCACCCCGCGCGACGGCCAGGGCGCGGTCGAGCAGCGCCCCGGCGCCGTCGCCCCGGCGCGCCGAGGTCAGGAGCACGTCGACCCCGGGGTTGACCTGCTGGACGTGGGCGCGGAACGCCTCCTCGTCGAACTCGACGGCGTCCGCGATGTCGGTCTTGGTGACCACCACCAGGTGCGCCAGTCCGAAGGCCGTCGGGTACTTCAGCGGTTTGTCCTCGCCCTCCGTCACGGAGGCGAGGACGACCCGGAGGGACTCGCCCAGGTCGTAGGAGGCCGGACAGACGAGGTTGCCGACGTTCTCCACGAACAGCAGGCGGGTGTCGTCGGGCAGCCATCCCTCCAGGTGCCGGGTGAGCATCCCGGCCTCCAGGTGGCAGAGCCCGTCGGTGAGGACCTGCTTGACCGGGACGCCCGAACGGGCGAGCCGTACGGCGTCGTTCTCCGTGGCCAGGTCGGCGGTGAGCGCCGCGACGGGCACCGACCTCTCCCGCGCCAGCAGCAGTTCGCGTTCCAGCAGCGCGGTCTTGCCGCTGCCGGGGCTGGAGAGCAGGTTGACGACCGTGGTGCCCCGGGCGGCGAGTGCGGCGCGCACGGTCTGCGCGGTCGCGTCGTTCTTGGCGAGTACGGCCTGCTGCAGATCGACGACACGGCACATGTTCAGCACTCCTCGGAGATCGGTTCGCGGGGGTCGTCCTCGTGCGTCCGGCCGTCCTCCCAGTGCACCCGGGCGATCCGCAGTTCGCGTCCCGAGAGGAGTCCGGCCGTCGCCTCGCCGCACACCGGGCAGCACAGCAGGGGCGGCATACCGACCGCCCACTCGCCGGCGCACGGCGCGCAGCGGGCTCGGCCGGGTACCGACTCCGTGACCAGCTCGGCACCTTCGAGGAGGGTTCCGGCGCAGGCCAGTTCGAAGCAGAACGCGAGGGCGTCCGGGACCACACCGGCCAGCTCACCGACCCGGAGCCGTACCGAACGCACGGCGGTCACGCCGCCGGCCCGTGCCGCCGCCTGCTCCACCTGGTCGACGACGGCCATCGCGATGGACATCTCGTGCATCGGACTCCGTCCTGGGCCGAGGCAGGTCCTGTTCGACCGCCGTGGGGCGGGCGGCGCGGTCGCGCTCCTGTGGACACGGGGTGCGGTGGGCCGCCCGCCCGGCTCCCATTAGAGGCGGCGTCCCGCGGGCGGCCGTACCGGCACGCCGGGGCCGGGCACGCACGTACACCGTTCGGTGCAGTGCGGCGCCCGCGGGCACCGGGCACCGGGCACCGGGCACCGGGCGGAGCGGTGCCCGGACGGGGTTGCCGGCGCGTCACATCCGGCTGATGCGCAGGTAGCGCTTGATGTCGGGCAGCACCTGCACGAGGGCGGCCAGCAGGGCGACGGTGATCGCGCCGCAGATGATGTTCTTCTTCATGCTCTTCTCCTCATGTCGCGGCCTCGCCGGCCGTGGCCGACGGCGCGGGCGCTCCGCGCTCGCCGTCCCGCAGGATGTCCTCGATCAGCCGTACGGCCTCGGGCACCGCGTCGGCCACCGGCGCGCTGAGCCCGATGCCCTCCTCCACGGACGCCGGCTCGCAGCCCACCACGAGGACGCGCCGCGGCGGACGCGCGCCGGTTCCGGCGCAGAGGGTCTCCAGCAGGGCCAGGACCGCGTCCGGGGACATCCGGTGTCCGTCGAGCAGAGCGCTCGGCGGCCCGCCCGCCGCCGGGCTTGCGGGCTCGATCAGATAGACCGTGCCCGGGTCGCCGCCGCGTGCCGTCGCGTCCACCAGGACGAGCGTGTCGTAGCCGTCGAGGAGCCGGTACGCGAGGTGGACTCCGCGCACTCCGATGTCCACGACCTCCACCCCTTCGGGCAGCGGGCGCCCGGCGAGCGCGCGTACCGTGTCGACGCCGAACCCGTCGTCGCCGAGGAAGATGTTGCCGACGCCCGCCACGAGCACCCGGGCCGCGTCCTGCGCGGGCCGGGTCACGCGTCCTCCAGGGGGCTGACCTCGTCGGGCTGGAAGTACAGGAACCGGCCCTGTTCCCGGCGGATGTCGGCGCCCGGGTCGTCCTCGACGGTGACCGCCAGGTGCACCTGGCCGTCCACGTCGTGCAGCACCGCCTCCACCTTGGCGCTGCGGCCCTGGAGGAAGAGGTCCTGCGCGTCGGTACGGCGATGGCCCGGGCGCAGCAGCACGCGGCTGCCGGCGCCCAGCGACCGGCCGTCCACCACCACCCGGTCGCGGGCGGGGTCGAAGCCGGCGTCGCCGGCCGGGTCCCACCACGGGGTGTCGGGGGGCACCACTGCGGACTCGTCCGCCATCCCCGGGGCGGCCTGGAGGGGGGCGGGCGGGGCGCCGGCTCCGGTGACCTCCCGCAGCCCCCGCACCGCGCCGTGCAGTCGCTCCAGCACCTCGGGGGGCAGGGAGTCGGCCAGATCGATCACCGCGGCCGCCCGGTCGTCCGTGCCGCGCGCCTCGCGTTTCTCCTCGTCGGTCAGCGCCGCGGTGCGCAGCGCGAGGATCTCGTCGATCTCCGTGGCGTCGTAGAGCGCTCCGGGGCTCTCGGGGGCGATGGCCGGGTGGTCCTCCAGGATGATCGGCGAGGACAGCACCAGGTCCGCGCGGCCGGGTTCACCGGCGAGCACCGGCCAGGTGTGCAGGTTGCGGCAGGCCGCGACGGCTCCCTTGGCCCATTCGGGCGGGTCGGTCATCGAGAGGAACGATCCGGCGTCGAGGGCCAGCAGGAGGTGCGCGGCGACCAGGGACCGCGGCAGCGCCGCGTCGCGGTCGGCCGACCTGCCCTCGGGGGGCGTCCAGGTGCTGGTGTTCTCCACGACGGCGGTCAGCCGCATCACGCGGTAGGGGCCGTCGAGTTCGCGGGCGGAGAGCCGTACGGCGCCGCTGATCTCCTCGCACCGGCGGACCAGGCGGCCGACCGTGCGTCCTGCCTCGTCGAGGACGGGCTCGGTCTCCTCGCGGGCGGGCCGGGTGAAGGGGACCGTGAGACCGTCCTCCGCCAGTTCGGCCATCGTGGCGACCACCTCGACGTGCTCCTCGGCACCCTCGTCCCAGGGCATCAGGACCCGGTCCGCCAGGCGCAGTTCGGGAACGGTCTCGAAGCCGCCTTCCGGCCGGGCCCGCTGCACGGTCCGCCGCCGGGCGTGCAGGAACCGCAGCTCCACCGCGAGGGTCGCGTTCCCCCTGGGTTCCATCAGGCACTCGGTGTGCTGGAAGTCGTGTTCCTCGCACTCCGCGCCCCAGGCGGGCGGCACGAGCACGCCGAACTGCCAGCGCAGCCTGTTCTTGGCCGCCGAGGCCCGGTACGGGTACAGCACGTAGCCCTCGAAGAGGACGGCGTCGGCCACCTGCCGCGCGACGGCGAACCGCGCCTCGGTCCGCGGGGCGAACGTGGTCGCGCTCACGGCGCCTTCCTTCCGGCGGCGCCGGGAGGCACCGTACGGGTCAGGACCCGGTCGGGTCGTGGCGGCCGGGGCGGTTCCGCGGCGGCGAGGAGGGCGCCGAGCGTGGCCTCCCAGGAGGCGAGGGCCCGCCGCGACCGGAAGGCGAGCAGGTCGTCCATCGTGTCGCGGGACAGCCTGATCCAGCCGCAGCCGGGAAAGTGCTGCTCGACCATCTCGCGCCATACGGCCACCGGCATCCGGAAGGCCGCTTCGCGGTCCCACGGCACCGGCTCGACGCGGAAGCCGCCCGTTCCGGTGAAGGCGGTCCCGGAGAAGAGCATCAGCAGCGGCACCTCGCCGCCGGCGAGCGCGTCGAAGTACCGGCCGGCGGCGACGTCCATGTCGTAGGTGCAGGGCACGACCAGGTCGGTCTCGGTCTCTCCGGTGAAGCCGGGGACCATGAGGGGGACCTGGGCGAACTGGAGCGGCTGGAGCGTCCTGCCCCAGCGCGAGCGCTCGCCGAACAGGTCGGTCAGGGCCTGAGCCTCCTCGGGTTCGTAGCCGCGTCCGGACGGCTCGATCCGGATCTGGCAGCGCAGCGCGAGGGCGTGCACCCGGGCGTTGCCGGCGGCGGTGACGCGCAGCCGGAAGACCAGGGTCGGTCCGGCGGCGTACCGGTCGGCGCGTACACCGGTGCAGGTGAAGGCGAGCTCCGTCACGGCCGGTCCTCCTCGGGGACCGTACGGACGCGTTCGCGGACGTGTTCGAAGAACGCGTCCAGATCGGCCCGTGCCTCGGCGCCTCCGTCGAATCCCTGCCACCGCAGGCGCATGCGGCCGACCAGCTCGTAGCAGATGTCGATCGGCACGAGGTAGCACTCGGACCGGCCCTGGGAGCGGCGCAGGAGCAGCGCCTCCGTGTCGGGTTCGAGCAGACCGGCCAGCCGGCTGCCGTCGAGCACCGCCGACCAGGCCGACGGCTCCAGTTCGCTCTCGGTCGCACCGGCGGGGCTCGGGTAGAGCGCGACCAGCCGGTCGAGCGCCGCGTTGCGGAAGAAGAAGGCGACGCTCACCGGGATCTGGAGGAGTTCCCACGCACTGTCGTCCAGGTGGTGGTCCGGATCGGTCAGGAAGCGGTCGGGCACCGCGCGGAAGCGGCCTGCCGCTGCCCCCGGCCGGTCGAACAGGAGGGTGCAGGGGACGCAGGCGCAGGCGAGCGCGCGCTTCTCGGTGTCCACCAGGTGGCGGTGGCCGCCTTCGGCCACCGCCACCCCGCACAGTTCGCACCGTTCCTGCCGGGGCGGCCGCTCCGTCAGGAACCTGCGCAGGCCGCGGGCGCCCGCGGCCGGTCCGGCGGAACGCGTCCGCGTCGTGGGCGCGCTCACGGTGCCTGCGCCGGTGCGGGTCCGGTGGCCGTGCCGGCCCCGGGGGCTCTGGTGCCGGGGGCTCTTCCGATCTGCAGGAGGGCCGGCTCCCGGTCCGGTTCGGGCGGCAGGAGCTCCACGGACCTCACCTCCGGAGCGAAACAGGCGAGGGCGTCCTCGACGGCCTGCCGGGCTTCCTCGCCGGTGCTCGCGCAACCGCAGCCCGGGCCGGCGGAGGTCCGCAGCCGGAGCGTCGCCGTGGTGTCGTCGAACTCCACGATCCGCAGCGCGTACTGGGGCAGGGAGTCGACCGCGCGGACGATGCGGGTGGCGCTGTCCTCGGGGTGCAGGTCGTGCAGGACCAGCAGGCTCGCGACCAGTTCGTCGCCGAGCAGCGCGGCCAGGGACCCGCCCGGCGGCTTCTTCCCGGCGGAGCCGCCGTCCAGATGGCCGACGATGCGGGCGAGCCCGGCGCCGTAGAAGTCCATGAGGCCGCGCACCAGTTCCTCGGCGGCCTCGCACACCGCCTCGTCGCCCGTGGCGGCCAGCCGGTCGAGAACCTCCTCGACCCGCCGTCCGGCCTGCTCGGCGTCGACCGCGCTCATCCGGCCAGGCCGCTCAGCCCCGTGGGCACGTGCATCTTCTGCACGGTCCTGCCCTCGCCGACGTACATGTGGACACCGCAGGGCAGGCAGGGGTCGAAGCTGCGTACGGCGCGCATGATGTCGATCCCCTTGAAGTTCTCCGGCGTGTTCTCCTCGAAGATCGGTGTGTTCTGAACGGCGTCCTCGTAGGGGCCGGGGGTGCCGTAGGTGTCCCGGGTGCTGGCGTTCCACGGCGTGGGCGGGTACGGGTGGTAGTTGGCGATCTTGCCGTCCCTGATCACCAGGTGGTGCGAGAGGACGCCGCGTACGGCCTCGGTGAAGCCGACGCCGATGGACTCGTCCGGGACCTCGAACTTCTCCCAGGTCTGGGTACGTCCGGCCCGTACCTCCTCCAGCCCCTTCTCCGCGAAGTGCAGTGCGATGGCCGCGGTGTAGGCCTGGAAGTAGGTGCGGGCGCGGTTGCGCTCCAGCGCGTTGCTCCAGCGCGGGATCTTCCATTCGAAGGTCGTCTCGGGCTTGGTCATCGTGCGGGGCAGGTTGATGACCACGCTCTGGCCGGTGGCCTTGACGTAGCCGGTGTCGACGAGCCCGGACAGGGCGGTGGACCACAGGCGGGCGATGGGGCCGCCGCCGGTGTCGAGGGCGAGGTAGTCCTTGCCGTCGAACCAGCGCGGGGACATCACCCAGCTGTAGTTGCCGTTGAAGTCCCGCTTCTGGGGGGCGGGGATGGTGTGCTGGTTCCACGGGTGGCGGGGGTCGACCGGATTGCCGAGCGGGTCGTGGGTGACGAACTGTTCCTGGCCCTGCCAGTCCTCGTAGTACGAGCTGCCGAGCAGGATCCGGATGCCGAGGTTGATCTCGGTGAGGTCGTTGGTGACGAGTTTGCCGTCGACGATGACACCGGGCGTGACGAACATCCGCCGCCCCCAGTCCGTCATGTTGGCGTACGTGAAGTCGCAGTACTCGGGGTCGTTGAGCGCGCCCCAGCAGCCCAGCAGCACGCGGCGCCTGCCCACCTCCTCGTAGCCGGGCAGGGCCTCGTAGAAGAAGTCGAAGAGGTCGTCGTGGAGGGGGACGACACGTTTCATGAACTCGACGTAGCGCATCAGCCGGCTCAGGTAGTCCGTGAAGAGCTGGACGGAGGCGATGGTGCCGACGCCGCCCGGGTAGAGCGTGGAGGGGTGCACATGGCGGCCCTCCATGAGGCAGAACATCTCGCGGGTGTACCGGCTCACCTGGAGGGCCTCGCGGTAGAACTCGCCCTCGATGGGGTTCAGCGACCGCATGATGTCGGCGATCGTGCGGTAGCCGTGGTCCCCCGCGTGCGGCGCCTCGGTGCGTTCGGCCAGTTCCAGGACGCCCGGGTTGGTCTCGCGGACCATCTTCTCGCAGTAGTCGACCCCCACCAGGTTCTCCTGGAAGATGTTGTGGTCGAACATGTACTCGGCGGACTCGCCGAGGTTGATGATCCATTCACCCAGGTGCGGGGGCTTCACGCCGTACGCCATGTTCTGCGCGTACACCGAACACGTCGCGTGATTGTCGCCGCAGATGCCGCAGATGCGGCTGGTGATGAAATGCGCGTCCCGGGGGTCCTTTCCGCGCATGAAGACGCTGTAGCCCCGGAAGACCGACGAGGTGCTGTAGCACTCGGCGACCCGCTTCTGCTTGAAGTCGATCTTGGTGTGGATACCGAGGCTGCCCACGATTCGGGTGATCGGGTCCCAGGCCATTTCCACCAGGCCACTGCCGTCGCCGGCCGCCTTCGTCGTCGGTGCCATCGTGTCTGCCGTGCCCTTCTTCGAGGGGTCGAGGGTTCGAGGGGGGTTCGGGTGCGCAGGAGGTCGGGTGCGCAGGAGGTCTGGTCGCGCCCAGGGGTGTGCGGGCGGCCCGGACCCGGCGTGCGCACGGGCCCGGGCGGCTGGGGCGCGCCCGGGGGCGGCCGCTCGTCGGGCCCGGAGTCTCACGGGGCGGGAGGGCGGCGCCCGTCGGGGTCCGCCGCGCCGGTGGGGGAGGCGGGACCGGTGGTCCCGCCTCCCAGGGGCTCACCAGGGCGGGCGGTACCCGGTGGTCAGCCGGGTGCCGCGGCGACGCCACTTGGGCTCCTTGTCCACCGTGCGGGCCGTGACGGTGCGCAGCTTGCGGACCACCGCGCCGTACGCGCCGCTGGCGGTGGTGGACACCTTCGCTCCGGGAGGCTCGTCCATGAACGGCATGAACTTGTCCGGGAATCCGGGCATGGTGCAGGCGATGCAGATGCCGCCGACGTTGGGGCAGCCGCCGATGCCGTTCATCCAGCCCCGTTTGGGCACGTTGCACTTGACGACAGGGCCCCAGCAGCCGATCTTCACCAGGCACTTGGGCGAGTCGTAGGCGAGGGCGAACTGCCCCTGCTCGTAGTAGCCCGCGCGGTCGCATCCCTCGTGCACGGTGGCGCCGAAGAGCCAGGTGGGGCGGAGCTTGTCGTCCAGGGGGATCATCGGAGCCGCGCCGGCCGCCTGGTAGAGCAGGTAGGTCAGCGTCTCGGAGAAGTTGTCGGGCTGGATCGGACAGCCGGGCACGCAGACGATGGGGATGCCGGCCTTGGACTTCCAGTCCCAGCCGAGGTAGTCGGGCACGCCCATCGCCCCGGTCGGGTTGCCCGCCATGGCGTGGATACCGCCGTAGGTGGCGCAGGTCCCGATGGCGACGACCGCCAGCGCCTTCGGCGCGAGCCGGTCGATCCACTCACTGGTGGTGATGGGCTGGCCGGTCTCCGGATTGTCCCCGAAGCCGCACCAGTACCCTTCCGGCTTGATCGACTCATTGGGGATGGACCCCTCGATGACCAGCACGAAGGGGTCGATCTCGCCGCGCTCCCCCTTGAAGAACCACTCGATGAACGTGTCGGCTCCGCCGACCGGTCCGCACTCGAAGTCGATCAGGGGCCAGTGCACCGCGATCTTGGGCAGGCCGGGCAGCACGCCGAGCACGATCTCCTCGATACTCGGCTGCATCGCGGCTGTCAGGGCGACCGAGTCGCCGTCGCAGCTCAGTCCGGCGTTGATCCAGAGAATGTGGATCGGAGGTGCGTCGTCGGCGGGCGCACCGGCGGCGTCCGCGGCCTCGGCTGTGTTCGGCGTTGCTGCGTTCATAGGGAGCGCCTCCAAGGGAGGTACGAGATGAAAACCGGCATTCCGGTCATCAGCTCTCTTGGTAGCAGGGACGCGGGGCGGATGCGATGCCGTCGTGGGCCGATCCGGTGATGTGCGGCTCCCCGCGGCCCGTTACGCCGTCCGGGTGACGCGTGGGAACGTCGAGGTGCGGCGGGGTCCGCGATGGCCTCTCCTTGCGCACGAAGGCGCGACGCAGTGCGTGGTAGGGGGCGTCCGGGTCGGTGAAGGTGCGCAGCATGCGGGCCAGCTCCTCCTCCCGGAAGGCGGCGAGCGGCTTGACGCTCTCCTGCCGGTCCAGCTCGGCCTTCTTCGCGGAGACGCGCGCCTGGACCGTGGAGGACGAGGCCAGCAGCGCGGCCAGCCGGGCGGCTTCCGCGGTGAACGCCTGGGGGGCGCACTCGACGATCCGGTCGACGAGCCCGAGCCGCCGCCCGGTCGCGGCGCTCACCGGAAGGGCCTCGTCCATCAGCCGGGCGGCCGTCGCGTGGCCCACCCTGCGGGGCAGCGTGCAGGTCCAGTACTCCGATCCGTACAGGCCCATGAGTCGGTAGTGCGGGTTCAGTACGGCCCCGGCCCTGCACCACACCTCGTCCGCCGCGAGGGCGAGCATGACCCCTCCGGCGGCCGCGTTGCCGCCGACGGCGGACACGACCAGGCGGTCGGTGGTCGTCAGCACGGCCTCGACCAGGTCGTCGATGGCGTTGATGTTGGCCCAGGACTCCGCACCGGGGTCGTCCGCCGCCTCGATGACGTTCAGGTGGATGCCGTTGGAGAAGAAGTCGCGGCCACCGCCCAGCACCAGCACCGACGTGGGGCGCGAGCACGCCTGCCGGTAGGCGTGCAGCAGTCGCCGGCACTGGGTGGTGCTCATGGCGCCGCCGGGGAAGGAGAACGACAGGAAGCCCACCGGGCCTTCCTCCCGGTACCGGATGTCGCTCCAAGTGCGGTGGCCGGGAGCCTCGAACACCGGAGCGGAATGCTCCCGCAGGAGCGGCAGCCGGTCGGCGAGGGCCTGCACGGCGGGCAGCCGGAACGTGGCGGGGCGGCCGGGCCCGCCACGGGGCCGCAGCTCGGGGATCCACACGGCGCCGTCCGTGGTCGCCCGACAGATCGCACCGGCGCGGGTGGCCAGCAGTTCGCCCGGGCGGCCCCGCAGCCCGTCCTCGGCGTGGCCGCCGTGGAGGTACCACTGGCCGCCGAGCAGCTCGTCCAGTACCCCGGGCTGCGAGTCGGCGGCGCGGAGCTTGCGGAGCACCGACTCCGTGGACTCCGACGCCCAGTCGATGCGGCGAACGGCCTGGGACAGGTACGGACGCGTGCGACCGGCGGCGCCGTCCGGGCCGCCCCCGGACTGGGCAAGAGGGACGTAGGTCCCGGCGGAGAATCGTTCCACTGCCAGCAGGACCGCCGTCAGCGCGGCATCGGACACCTCGTTGCGGTAGAGATCGCTCTTGGACACCGGCGGTACGGGGCAGGCGACCGACGCCCACACGTCGCCCGCGTCCATCTCCTCGTCGGCCTGAAGGACCGTCACGCCCCACTCGTCGGCGCCCTCGTGGATCGCCCAGTCGAGCGAGGAAGGGCCACGGTCACCGACGGGGCCGGGGTGGACGATGAGACAGGTGTGCTCGGACCACACCTCCCGGGGGATCGCCGTCTTCAGCATCGGCGCCACGATCAGCTCCGGCTCGTGGCGGCGCACGGCGTCCGGCACGGACGTCCCGTGCCGGGCGAGCTCCACCGCCACGGTGTGGCCCCGGTCCCTCAGTTCGGCGTGCACGCGCTGCGTCAGGCTGTTGAACGCACTGGCCACGAGCAGGATGTGCAAGGCGACCTCCCGGCGGTCCTCGTCGCAGGGCTGGGACTCCCCCGGCCGGCTGCGATCGTCGTCCACGCCGGCCGGGCGGCGCGGCCGACAGGCCCGGCCGTCACCCGAAAGCGGCCGTCCCGACGGCCACCCGGCGGGGCGGTCCCCTTCCAAGCCCCCGGGGGCGCCCGGCAGTCGGCGGTACGGCTCGTGCGGCGCCGGGCCGCGTGCGGCTCACGGCGTCCGGCACGGCAACGGCGGCCGAGGCGCGTGGGTGGCCCAAGTCGGCCGCGAGCACGCGGAACAACACAGAACAGCGCAGACCGACGCAGAACCGACGCAGGACAACGCGGAACACGTCGCACCGGATGGGCGATTCCCTTCGACGGCCCTGTTTCAGCGCGTCCATGACGGTCACCCGAAGAGAGACCGGAACCGGAACGTCAAAGACCGCGATCAAGCGCGGGGAAGGAGACCGAGATGGAGAACTGGCGTGAAGCCGCGGCATGCCGGACCGAGGACCCGGACCTTTTCTTCCCCATCGGGACGGGTGGCCCGGCCCTGCTCCAGGCCGAGGAGGCCAAGGCGGTCTGTCGCCGCTGCCCCGTCAGGGAGCAGTGCCTCCAATGGGCACTGGAGAACAACCAGGACATCGGCGTCTGGGGCGGCCTCGGAGAGAACGAGCGCCGGGCACTGCGCCGCCGCACCCGCAAGCGCGCCGTGGGCAGCGGCTGAACCACGAACGGTGTCCGAGATGAACCCCAGCCCCCGAAGCCGGTCGCCGAAGCCCCGCTCCAGGAGAGCGGGGCTTCGGCGTGTCCGGGAACCGATCGGCGCTTGCGCGCGGGTCCCCGCGCGCCGCGCGCACCGGCCGTCACCCGACGCCCGTCCACCGTCGCCGTCCGCCTGCCTTGCCTCCGGCGGGCATCCGGGCGAGGCACCCGCCGACCCGCCCGGCCGCGTCCCCGCGCACACGCGTGTGTGTGCGGGCACCTGACCGTCCGGACCCGGGAGGCGAAGGGGGTCGCGCGTGCGTTGCGCCGCGGGCGTCGGCCTGGCCCGCGCGGCTTCGAGGCCGGCCGCGCGCGTGCGCGGACGCGGACGGGGTTCCCAGGTGTACGGGCCGTCGTCGGGGGTCTCGCGCGGGTCCGCGCCGAGTCGCTCGCCGACGGCGCCCCCAAGGCCGGGTCTCGCGCGCGTACGCGGCCACCGCCGCCGCCGTCTCGTCGGGCATGTTCTACGCCCGCTCGCGCGCGGGCGCGGCAAGCCCGTCCCGCCCGCAGCACTGACGCAGTCGGTTCGCGTGCGTGCCCGTACACGACGGTCGCCGGCCGCCCCGGCGGGCGTCGCCCTCTCGGAGCCCCGCGCACGCGCGTGCGCGGGTCGGTCGGCGGCGTGCGACCTGCGGTGGGGCCCTAGCGCGGCGAGGGCCGCCGGGGCCCGGCGGGGTCCGGTGCCGGACCACGCCACCCGCTGGTCAGCCGATTCATGTTACCGCGCGGTTCCCACACCGGGCCCCCCTTTGTCGCCGTCGCCGCAGCTGGGCTAGCCTTTGCCAGATTTGCCGTCCAAGAGGGTGAAGGGTGAAGGAATCGTGACGGAGATGTCCGCATGCGCTCCCGGGCCCGCACCCGTCCGCCCTTGTGGTTCCCCGAGCGCCAGTGAGGTTGACAATGGCTGACACGACCGGTACTCGACCTGCGGTCGACGAGGCGGTGCGGGCAGTCGGCAAGGTCGGTGAACCCGAGCTGCGCCAGCTGCTGGCCGGCCTCACAGCCGTGCGCGACGGAGACTTCGGTACGCGCCTGCCCGACGATGCCGACGGTCTGCTGGGCGAGATCGCCACTGTCTTCAACGGCATGGTGGACCAGCTGTCCCTGTTCACCTCCGAGGTGACCCGCGTGGCGCGCGAGGTCGGCACCGAGGGGACGCTGGGCGGCCAGGCGGAGGTGCCCGGTGTGTCCGGCACCTGGGCCGACCTCACCGACTCCGTGAACGCCATGGCCGGCAACCTCACCACTCAGGTGCGGGACATCGCCCAGGTGGCGACGGCCGTCGCCAAGGGCGACCTCTCACAGAAGATCGACGTCGACGCGCGCGGGGAGATCCTGGAGCTCAAGGAGACCGTCAACACGATGGTCGACCAGCTCTCCGCCTTCGCCGACGAGGTCACCCGCATGGCGCGCGAGGTCGGCAGCGAGGGCCGGCTGGGCGGTCAGGCGGAGGTGCCCGGCGTCGGTGGCGTGTGGCGGGACCTGACCGACTCCGTGAACTTCATGGCCGGCAACCTCACCAACCAGGTCCGCAACATCGCCCAGGTGACGACGGCCGTCGCCAAGGGCGACCTCTCACAGAAGATCACCGTCGACGCGCGCGGGGAGATCCTGGAGCTCAAGAACACCATCAACACGATGGTCGACCAGCTCTCCGCCTTCGCCGACGAGGTCACCCGCATGGCGCGCGAGGTCGGCACCGAGGGGATCCTCGGCGGCCAGGCCGATGTCAAGGGGGTCTCCGGCACCTGGCGGGACCTGACCGACTCCGTGAACTCGATGGCCGGGAACCTGACCAACCAGGTCCGCTCGATCGCCCAGGTGGCCACCGCGGTCGCCAAGGGCGACCTGTCCCAGAAGATCAACGTGCAGGCGCGCGGTGAGATCTCGGAGCTCAAGAACACCATCAACACGATGGTCGACCAGCTCTCCGCCTTCGCCGACGAGGTCACCCGCGTGGCCCGCGAGGTGGGCACCGAGGGCAATCTGGGCGGTCAGGCGACCGTACGGGGCGTGTCGGGAACCTGGAAGGACCTCACCGACAACGTCAACGTGATGGCCTCCAACCTGACGGGCCAGGTCCGCTCGATCGCCCAGGTGGCGACGGCGGTGGCGCGCGGTGACCTCTCGCAGAAGATCACCGTCGAGGCGAAGGGCGAGGTGGCCGCGCTCGCCGAAGTGATCAACACGATGGTGGACACCCTGTCCGCGTTCGCGGACGAGGTCACCCGCGTGGCGCGCGAGGTGGGCACCGAAGGACGGCTGGGCGGTCAGGCCCATGTGCCCAATGTGGCGGGCACGTGGAAGGACCTGACCGAGAACGTCAACTCGATGGCGAACAACCTCACCGGCCAGGTCC
Source organism: Streptomyces sp. SP18CS02 (assembly GCF_036322365.1). NCBI lineage: Bacteria > Bacillati > Actinomycetota > Actinomycetes > Kitasatosporales > Streptomycetaceae > Streptomyces > Streptomyces sp. SP18CS02. The sequence continues at coordinate 110,637 of NZ_JAQYXC010000262.1, read as the reverse complement.
GCAACATCGCTCTGGTGACGACCGCGGTCGCCAACGGTGACCTGTCCAAGAAGATCGACGTCGACGCGCGCGGCGAGATCCTCGAACTGAAGACGACGATCAACACGATGGTCGACCAGCTCTCCGCCTTCGCCGCCGAGGTGACCCGGGTCGCCCGCGAGGTGGGCAGCGAGGGCCGGCTGGGGGGCCAGGCGGAGGTCGAGGGCGTCTCGGGCACCTGGAAGCGCCTGACGGAGAACGTCAACGAGCTGGCCGGCAACCTGACCCGCCAGGTGCGGGCCATCGCCGAGGTGACGAGCGCGGTCGCCGAGGGCGACCTGACCAGATCCATCACCGTGGACGCCTCGGGTGAGGTCGCCGAACTCAAGGACAACATCAACTCCATGGTGGGGTCCTTGCGGGAGACCACCCGGGCCAACCAGGAGCAGGACTGGCTCAAGACGAACCTGGCGCGCATCTCCGGTCTCATGCAGGGCCACCGCGACCTGTCCGTCGTGGCCGAGACCATCATGGACGAGCTCACTCCCCTGGTGAACGCCCAGTACGGGGCGTTCTACCTGGCCGTGGACGGCGAGCGGTCCATCGAACTGACCCTCGTCGGCTCCTACGGACGGCCCGCGGGTTCCCCCCTGGACGTCCGCTTCAAGCTGGGCGAGTCCCTCGTCGGGCAGGCGGCGCGCAGCCGGCGCATCATCGCCGTGTCGGCCGTCCCCGACGGCTACGTCACCCTCTCCTCCGGTCTGGGCCAGGCCGAGCCCGGCAGTCTGCTGCTGCTCCCGATCCTCGTGGAGGACCAGGTTCTCGGCGTCATCGAGCTGGCGTCCTTCACCCCCTTCACGGCCGTCCACCGGGACTTCCTGGAGCGGCTCATGGGGACCGTGGGCGTCAACGTCAGCACCATCATGGCCAACGCCCGCACCGATGAGCTGCTCGGTGAGTCGCAGCGGCTCGCCGCCGAGCTCCAGGCCCGCTCCGAGGAGCTCCAGGTGCAGCAGGAGGAGCTGCAGAGGTCGAACGCCGAGCTGGAGGAGAAGGCCGCGCTGCTGGCGGCGCAGAACAGCGACATCGAGGCCAAGAACCTGGAGATCGAGCAGGCCAGAGGGGAGCTGGAGGCCCGCGCGCAGCAGCTGTCCCTCGCCTCGAAGTACAAGTCGGAGTTCCTGGCCAACATGAGCCACGAGCTGCGCACCCCGCTGAACAGCCTGCTCATCCTCGCCCAGCTGCTGGCCCAGAACCCGACCCGCAACCTCACGCCCAAGCAGGTCGAGTACGCCGGGATCATCCATTCCGCGGGCTCCGACCTGCTCCAGCTGATCAACGACATCCTCGATCTGTCGAAGGTCGAGGCGGGCAAGATGGACGTCAACCCGGAGCGGGTGTCGCTGCGTCAGCTCCTGGAGTACGTCGAGGCCACCTTCCGTCCGCTGACGACGCAGAAGAGCCTGGACTTCACCATCACCACCGCCCCCGGGGCGCCCAACGACCTGCTGACCGACGACGCACGGCTGCGCCAGGTACTGCGGAACCTGCTGTCCAACGCGGTGAAGTTCACCGAGCGGGGCCGGGTCCACCTGCGCATCGAGCCCGCTTCGGACGCCGAGCTGCCGCGGGTCATGCGCGGCGTCGGCCCTTCGGTGGCGTTCCGCGTCGAGGACTCCGGGATCGGGATCGCCGAGCAGCAGCTGGAGGCGATCTTCGGTGCCTTCCAGCAGGCGGACGGCACCACCAGTCGCAAGTACGGCGGCACGGGGCTGGGCCTGTCCATCAGCCGGGAGATCGCCTATCTCCTCGGCGGCGCGGTGACCGCCGAAAGCACCCCGGGGCAGGGAAGCACCTTCACCCTCTTCCTGCCCGTCCAGCGGTCCGAATTCGAGGACCGCACCCTGGTCGCGTCCGCGTCTCCCACCATGGAGATCACCGCGGGGGACGAGCCCGAGCATGAGCCGGCCCCACCGCGCGCCCTGGCACCCAGCCCCGAACCGGCGGCCCGCAAGCGGCGTCTGCTGGTGATCGAGGACCGTCCCCGCGGCCTGATGTCCCTGGTGGCGGAGAAGGCCGTGGCCGAGTTGACCGACAGCCGCAGCCGCGGCGGTTTCTCCGCCGACGGCCGGGCCGCCGTGGATGTCATCGGCGCCGTGGGGGCCCAGGAGGCGGCGGCCGCGCTGGCCGCCGACCCGTGCCACTGCGTCGTACTCGACCTGGACATCTCGGACGAGGAGACGCTGCGGTTCCTGGACGCCATGGAAGGTGACGCCGGACTGCACAACGTCCCCGTCCTCGCCCACAACAGCCGCCGCATGGGCGTGGAGTACGAGCGGGCCCTCCAGTCGCGTGCCCGGACCCGGCCGCTGGAGCTGCTGTCCAGCCTCGACGAACTGCGGGAGCGCATCGCGCTGCACCTCTCCGCCGACGAGCCCGGCGACGTACTGCCGCTGATCCGGCCCGGCGAGACGGAGCCCGCCCCGCCGCAGGACGCCGACGCGGCCCTGGCGGGCCGGACCGTCCTCGTCGTCGACGACGACGCCCGCAACCTCTACGCGCTCAGCGGCATCCTGGAGCTCCACGGCGTCCACGTCCTGCACGCCGAGAACGGGCGCCAGGGCATCGAGGCGCTCGTCGAGCATCCGGGCATCGACCTGATCCTGATGGACGTGATGATGCCGGAGATGGACGGATACGCCGCCACGGCCGAGATCCGGCGCATGCCCGAGCACGCCTCCCTGCCCATCATCGCCGTCACCGCCAAGGCGATGCCGGGGGACCGTGAGAAGTGCCTGGCGGCCGGGGCGAGCGACTACGTCACCAAGCCGCTGGACGCGGACGATCTGATCGCCTGCGTCCGCCGGTGGGTGGCGGCCCCCTGACCGCCGGTCCCGCCCGTCCCCGCTCGCGCACGTCCCGACCCGCTCAAGGAGCAGCAACGGTGAACAGTCCTCAGCCGCCCGGGGAGCCCGTCCGGGACGACGGGCTGCCCGCGCCTGCCCCGGCTGCGGGCGGCCCGCACGACCACGCCCCCACGCTTGTCGACGGGGACCCGGCCGGCAGCCCGGGGGACGCCGGGGCGGTGGTCGCCGGCCGCCCCGGCCCGCTCGGCGCCCCGCGTCCGCCGTCGCCGTCGCCGTCCCGGGACGGCCAGGAGGTCGACCGGGTGTCGCCCGCGTCGATCGGCAGGCTGGCCGCCACCGTCGAGCGGCTCCGTCAGGAGGTGCAGGCGGCCCACGCCGCCGCCGACGGACGGGCGCTGATCGAACTGGCCAAGGGCATCCTCGTCGAACGGCTCCAGTGCGGCCCGGCCGAGGCCGCGCGCCAGCTGGGGGCCCTCGCCGAACAGGCGGGTGTGCCGCTGCTGGAGCTGGCCACCGACGTCATCAACCGGACGGCCCTGGACCGCTTCTCCGAAGCGGCGAGCGACTTCGTCTCCCTCGCCGGTACGTCCGACGGTACGGGCCGGAGGCCGGCCGACGGCGGCGATGCGCCGCACGAGGCCGGTCCGACGGACGGCGCGCAGGCGGGGCCCCCGTCCGTGGCGGCCCGGATGCGGACGGCGGAGAGCGGGGCGCTGGCCGCCGACGACACCCAGGCCGCCGCCGAGTCCCTGCTCGAACACGCCCTGGCTCCGCTCGGTGCGACCGCGGTCGCCGTCTGGGCCGCGGGGCATGACGCCTCCTTCACCCTGGCGGGCCATGCCGGCTTCCCCGCCGAGGAGGCCAGGCGCTGGCGTTACGTACCGCCGGGCGTCGCCACGGTCGCCCGCGAGGCGCTGAGGGAACGCCGCACGGTGTGGTTCGACTCCCTGGAGGGGGGACTGCCGTCCATCGGCAGCCGCGAGGGGCGGGCCGGCGGAGGGCGGGTCGCGGTGCCCGCGGGCACCGGAGGCCGGATCGTCGGCGTGCTGGAGATCTGCTGGCCCCACCCCCTGGCTCCGCAGCCCCCGCAGATAGAGCGCCAGGTGGAGGCGCTGGCCGAGCTGTGCGCGCACACCCTGGAGACGCACTCGGAGTACGTCGCCAGTGCCTCCGACGCCTCCACCGCGCTGCGGCGCGACGTCACCGAGCTGGTGGACCTGGTCGACAGCCTCTACGACCCCGCCCTCGTCCTGGTGCCCCATCTCGACCCGACCGGGCGCCTCACGGACTTCCGCGTCCGCCACGTCAACCGGCACTTCATCGACCCGGCAGGGCGCCCGCGCAGCGCGGTGGACGGAGCGCTGCTGCTGGAGGTCTACCCCATGGCCGCCGGCGAGAGCGAGCTGTTCGAGACGATCGAGCGGACGTACGCGACCGGTGAACCGTTCCGCACCGAGAGGATGACGCTGACCGCGCTGGTCGACCAGGTACCGCTGGAGGCGGTCGCGGACATCAGCGTGAGCCGGCACGGCGGAGCGGTCCTGCTGATCTGGCGGACCGAGAACGAGGCGGCGCGGCTCGCGAGCCTGCTCCAGCACGCCCAGCGTCTGGGCCGGGTCGGCGGTTTCGAGGAGAACATCCTCACGGGCGAGATCATCTGGAACCAGCAAATGCATCATCTGCACGGTCTGCCCCTCACCGCCGCGCCGATCCCGCTGGAGCAGCTGCCCGCCCACGCCCATCCGGACGACGGAGTCGCCATCGTGCGGTTCCTGCGCACCCTGCTGCGGCATCAGCGGCCCGCGTCGACCGCCTTCCGGCTGCAACGGCCGGACGGCGTCACCCGGCATGTGCGGGTCATCGCCGAGCCGGTGCTCGACACGCAGGCCGGGCTGCTCGCCGTCCGCGGTGCCTATCAGGACATCTCCGCCCAGCACTGGACCGAGGTCGCCCTCGCGGCGACACGGGACCAGCTCGCCCACACGGAGCAGGAGTCGGCCGAGCGCAGTCGGCTGGCCCTTCAGCTCCAGCACGCGATCATGCCGCCGGCCCGGGGGCCGCTGGACGCCCCGGGGCTGCGCATCGGCGTCCGTTACCGGCCGGCGGAGACCGAGCAGCTGGTGGGCGGTGACTGGTACGACACGTTCGTCCTGCCGTCCAAGCAGATCCTCGTGTGCGTCGGCGATGTCGCGGGCCATGGCATCGAGGCCGCGACCAGCATGATCGTCCTGCGTAACGCGCTGCGCGGTCTGGCGGTGACGGGGGCGGGGCCGGCGCAGTTGCTCACCTGGCTGAACATCGTGGCCCACCACCTCACCGACCAGGTGACCGCCACGGCGGTCTGCGGGCTGTTCGACCCGAGCAGCCGGGTGCTGCGCTGGGCCCGGGCGGGGCACCTTCCGCCCGTGCTGGTGCGGGGCCGGCGCACCACCACACTGCCGGTGATCGGCGGGATACTGCTCGGCGCGGTGGCCCAGGCGGAGTACCAGGAGGGTGAGGTGCAGCTCGAACCGGGTGACACGCTGCTGATGTACACCGACGGGCTGATCGAGCGGAAGGGCGCCTCGATCCAGGAGTCGCTGGAGCTGCTGATCGGGACGGCCAAGGCGTCCACTTCCTCGCTGGAACAGCGCCTGGACCGGCTTCTCACGCACAGCAAGGCCGACACCGACGACGACACGTGCGTCGTCGGTCTCGAAGTGGAGTGAGAACCGCTCCCGGGTCCGGCGCGCGGCCGGACCCGGGAGCGGGAGGGAAACGGAGGGGGAGGTCAGCCGGTGGCGAGCATCCCTTCACGCAGCCGCTTCAGCGTGCGCGAGAGCAGCCGGGAGACGTGCATCTGGGAGCAGCCGAGGCGCTCGCCGATCTGCGACTGGGTCAGCTCCTCGACGAAACGCATATGGATGATCTGACGGTCGCGCTCGTCCAGTTCGGCGAGCAGCGGGGCGAGGGCGTGGAAGTCCTCGACGAGCTCCATCGCCGTGTCCTCGACACCGATGAAGTTCATCAGCGCCGCCTCGCCGTCCTCGCTGTCGTTGTTGACGGCGGCGTCCAGTGAGGTGGAGCGGTAGCCGTTGGAGGCCAGCCGGGCCTCGACGACCTCGTCCTCCGAGAGGTTCATCAGTGCCGACAGTTCGGCCACCGTGGGGGTGCGGCCGAGCCGGGTGCGCAGTTCCTCGGTGGCGCGGGCGAGTTCCACCCGGGCCTCCTGGAGACGCCGGGGAACGTGCACCGCCCACGACGTGTCGCGGAAGAAGCGCTTGATCTCCCCCACGATGTACGGGACGGCGAAGCTGGTGAACTCGACCTCCCTGGAGAGCTCGAACCGGTCGATCGCCTTGATCAGGCCGATCATCCCGACCTGGACGATGTCCTCCATCTCGTCCCCGCGGCTGCGGAAGCGGCCCGCGGCGTAGCGGACGAGGGACATGTTCATCTCGATGAGGGTGTTGCGCGCGTACTGGTACTCGTGCGTCCCCTCCTCGAGCACGGCCAGTTGCTCGAAGAACAGCTTCGACAGCGCTCGGGCGTCCTTGGGCGCTACCTTCCGGGGGTCGGGTACCTCCGGCAGTGCCGCGGCATCGCTCTTCGTGGTGGCCGTCTGAGGGGCCGTCGCCGTCGTCATGCTTGTTCCCTCCCGTGCTGTTCGCAAATTTCCTTCGCCCCCGTGATGCGGCGCCTACCCTCACTCTTGCCCCTTATACCTGTTGATTCGGCCAGACCTTGGGCGCGTTCGGAGGAAGGGCCCGCGGCCGGTCCGACGACCGGCCGCGGTGCCCCGCCCGCCGGGCCGCACCTGGAGGACGACGTCCCGGCATCCGGCGACTGCCCGGGGCGGACGGGAGCAGTCCGGCCCGTCCGGGTGATCCGGCCGCGCTGAGCCGTCGGGCCCCCTCGCGGACGTCCGGGGCCATGGCCGGGGCCGGCGCGGGTAGACGGATGCGTCACAGGACGGCGGAAGGGTGAGGGTCATGGTGCTGCGCAGGGGCCGGAGGAACAGTGACGACCGGGCGACGTCCGCCGGACTGCTGGCGCTCGCGGCGATCTCCGTGATCACCGTCGCGGGGTTGCTCGTGTGGCCGGGGTCGCCCGGCGCGTGGACCTGGACGGCGGCCGCGCTGGCGGGGATCGTCTTCGTGGTCAGCCTGGTCAACGGGGTGCGGCCCAAGAGGTGGACGGACCGGTGACCCCGTGTCAGCAGCGGGTGTCGTCGTGGTCGGGGGCCATGAGCCAGACGGCCGGGCCGGTGCCCTCCGTCCAGGCGTCGAGGGCCTCCCGGTCGAGGCAGAGGATTCCGCACTGTGCGGCGTAGTCGAGGGCGGGCTCGGTGTACTCGCTGGTGGTGACCACCGCGGCGACGTGCGCGCCGTGGACGACGAAGCACGTTCCGCCGAAACGCTGGACGTCCTGGGATCCCACCTTGTGCCCGGGGCCGTAGAACTTGCACTGGATCACGATCCGCCGGCCGTCGGGGGCGGTGGCCAGCACGTCGGCCCCGAGGTCCCCGGCCCCTCCGACGACCTCGACGTCCACGCAACCGTCACGCTCGCAGAGTTCGGCCACCGCCCGCTCGAAGGCGTCCGCGTCCATGGCCTCGTAGTCGGGCACCAGGATGTGCTCGACCGTCTCGACCGTCTCGACCGCCCCGGCCGGCTCGACGGCGCCGACCGGCCGGGCGGCATCGACCGGGTCACCCGCGCCGGCCGGGTCCACGGCCCCGTGGGGGGCGGGCGGTCCGACGAGCTCGGTCGGCACCGGCGAGCCGTAGGTACGAGGACGGCGTCGTCCCAGACGCACCAGAGCCACCGCCACTCCCGTGATTCCCACGGCCGCCACAAGGGCGGCCGGGAGGTCGGAGGCGTCCCCCACGGCGGCCCTGGCAGTGGTCGTGATGCCGCAGACGAGGATGGCCACGAGCCCGAAGCCGAGCGCGACCTCCCGGAGCCTGAGGGCCGGACGGCGTGTCCGCGGGCGGAGCGGACCGCCCTGCGGACGAGGTCGGCGCATGGGTATCGTCATGTGCGGCGTTCCCCCTTCTTCTCACACGGTCGCGTGTGGATCGTTCGTTCCTGCCGTATGCCCCGGCCGGAGAGATCCAGTGCCGGAGCCCCCCGCGACAGCGGTCCCCGGCCTCCACGTATCGCGCCGTCCGGCCGGCCCGTCACCGCGATGCCCGGCCTCGTGGGCGCTCCCGGCCGGACGGCCGGGGAAGCGTGGCTCCTTGTGGGTGCCGAACCGCGCCCTCACGCCTCTACGATGTGCCGGCGGGGACCAGGGCGGGCGGCACCGCACGTCGCCCGCGCCGGTGCACGGCGGAAGGAGCGGGCGGTGGCGACGGTGACCGGGGACCACGACGAGCGCCGACTCACCGCGCAGCTGGCCGCCTTGGGGGTCGAGCCGGGCGGATGCCTGCTGGTGCACTCCTCGTTGCGGGCCGTGGGGCGGGTGACGGGCGGAGGCGGGACGGTACTGCGTGCGCTGCGCGGCGCGCTGGGCCCCGACGGCACGCTGGTGGTGCCGACGTTCACCGCGCACAACTCGGACACCTCGCCGGCGTACCTGGCACGGGTGCGTGGACTCGACGAGGCGCAGCGGGCGGCAGTACGGGCGGCGATGCCTCCGTACGACCCGGACGGGATGGCGTCGGACGGGATGGGGGCGCTCGCGGAGATCGTACGGCTGTCGCCCGGCGCGATGCGCAGTGCCCATCCCCAGACGTCCTTCGCCGCGCTGGGCCCGCACGCGGCTCGGATCGTGGGCGGGCACCGTCCCGACTGCCACCTGGGCGAGGAGTCGCCGCTGGGGCGGCTGTACGACCTGCGCGCGCGGATCCTGCTGCTGGGCACGGGGTTCGACCGCTGCAGCGCCTTTCATCTGGGTGAGTACCGGGTGCCGCATCCGCCACGCCGTACGTACCGCTGCGTGGTCCTGGACCGAGGGGTGCGGCGCTGGTGGTCCTACGAGGACGTGGCCCTCGACGACGGCGACTTCGGTGCGCTCGGGGCCGATCTGGAGGGTGCGGGCGGGAACGTGCGCCGGGGTGTGGTGGGGTCGGCGCGCTGCGCCCTGGTGGACCTCGCCGTGGCCGTGGACCACGCGCGGCGGTGGCTGTGCCGGCACCGGGCTCCGGCCGCCGCCGGCTGACGGCTGACGGCTGACGGCTGACGGCTGACGGCTGACGGCTGACGGCGCAACCCCGCCGCAACGTCCGGTGTGGTTCCTTCCGGGGGATCGCCCGTGGCGATCCCGTCGGAGGGACGGCGACCCGGAGGGACGGTGACGATGAGTCCGGCTCCGCACGTGGAGGTCACACCCGCCGCGGCAGCTCTGCTGCGGCGGCTGCGGGCACTGCACGGCCCGTTGATGTTCCATCAGTCGGGCGGGTGCTGCGACGGCAGCGCGCCCATGTGCTTCCCCAAGGGCGAGTTCCGGACGGGTGATTCCGATGTGCTCCTGGAGTCGCTGGTCGTCGAGGGGGTGGCGGAGCCGGTGGGGTTCTGGATGTCCAGGGCGCAGTACGAGGTGTGGAGCCACACCCGGTTGATCGTGGACGTGGTGGCGGGCCGGGGCAGCGGCTTCTCGCTGGAGGCCCCGGATGGCGTACGTTTCCTGATCCGTTCCCGTATGGCCGGTTCGTAGGCGGCCGATCGCGGGCAATCCTTCCTCCAGTTCGGTGAGTTGCCTCGACGCCTGGGGGGACCGTGACCGTCATGCCGCGCCGCACCTCGTTCCGTGGTGCGCGGACTCGTACGACCGTGCTCGTCGCACTGGTGGTGTGCGCCCTGTCGGGTGCGGCGTCCGGTGCTCCGCCCGCCGCGCCCGCCCGGGCCTGGACACGGGTCGCCGAGGGGGTGGAGTACCGGACGTACGACATCACCTCGGGCCGGGGTGTCGCGCGGGCCCATCTGCTCGCGGCGGATCTGAGTGTCGCCGGGGTGTCGGTGGGGCTGCTGTACCCGGGGGCGGTCGCCGCGCGGTCCCCGCTCTCGACGCTGGCGGACGCCGCGGGGGCGACGGGCGGCGTCAACGGCGACTTCTTCCATATGACGGAAAGTCAGCACCCCGGGGTCGAGGCGACCGGCGCGGCGGTCGGGCCCGTGGTCGCGGACGGTCGGGACCTGAAGGCGGCGGTGCCGAACGGTCAGCGTTTCGGGCCGGCTCTGCCACCGGGCACCAACACCCGGCAGGTGATCGGCGTCGACGGGACGGGACGGGCCCGGCTGGGCGAGCTGGTCCTGGAGGGGGCGGTGTCGACGCCGACGGGCGAGCTGCCGCTGAAGGGGCACAACCAGTACGCCCTGCCGGTGGGTTCGGTGGGGGTGTTCGACAAGGACTGGGGCAGCCCCTCACGGGTGCGGGCCACGTGCGGCACGGACACCCAGCGCGGGGCGCCGTGCAGCACCGAGACCTATGAGGTGACCGTGCGCGGGGGCAAGGTCGTCTCGGTCGCGGACACGCCGGGCGGCGGTGCGATCGCGTCCGGCACGGAGGTGCTGGTGGGCCGCGAGGCCGGCGCCCGGGAGCTGCGGAAGCTGGCCGTCGGGGACGCGGTGGGCGTACGTCATGAGCTGGTGAGCGCCGGGCCGGAGCCGGGGGCCGCGTTCCGCTTCGCGGTGGGCGGCTACCCGGTGCTGCGCGACGGTGTGGCCCTCCCCGGGATGGACGGGGTGACGGCGGCGGTGCGTACGGCGGCGGGCATCGCCGACGGCGGCACCCGGCTGCTGCTGCTCGCCCTGGACGGCGGGGCGGACTTCCGGTCCGGGCTCAGTGTGGTCGAACTGGCGGAGGTGATGCGCGGTCTCGGCGCCTCGGACGCGGTCAACCTGGACGGCGGGGGTTCCTCCACGCTGGTCGCCCGGGTGGGCGAGGCCCAGCGGGTGAGCGTGCTCAATCATCCCAGCGGCGGTTTCCAGCGTCCCGTCCCGAACGGCATCGGGGTCTTCGTCAGGGCTTGAGCCCGCTCACCACCTCCGCCGTGGCGGAGACCCCGTCGTAGATGGTCGGCGCCAGGCTCGTGCTCGCCATGAAGAACCCGAGCAGGGCGCAGACCAGTGCGTGGGAGACCTTCAGCCCGCCGTTGCGCAGGAAGATCACCGCCAGGACCAGCAGAAGCAGCACCACTGAGACGGATACGGCCATGTGTCAGCCTCCTCGGCGGCCGCACCGGATGTGCGGCATTCGGCGGCCAGTCTGGCGGAGCCGGCGGCTCGTTCGGCCGACCGCCGTGTCCGCCGAACGGGTATTGCCCGGGAGCGGGCCGTTACGCGTCGTGCCGCCGCAGGAACGCGGCGAGGCCGGCCAGGTCGTCGGTGTTGAGGTGGTCCACGCCGGCGGCCAGCAGCTCGGTCCAGACGGCCTCGCGGGCGGGGCCCGGCAGGTCGGGTGTGGCCCAGAACCGTATGCGCTGACCCGCCCGGTGGGCGGTGGAGACGAGGGTGCGCAGCCGCTGCCGTTCGGCGGCGGGGAAGGCGCCGATGCCCTGCCAGGTGAAGTTCTGCGTCCAGTTGCCGCTGATCAGCGGCGCGAAGGGGGCCGTGGTGGTGCCGAGGTCCTCGAACCGGCTGTCGTAGAAGGCGTACCGGAGGTCCTGTGCGGCCATGGGAACGCGGGCGGCGCGGTCGCCCGAGACCACGGGGGTGACGGCGCCGGGCCTCACCCGGCCGTGGGCGTAGACGCTCAGGATGCCGCGGTGGGCGGCCAGTTGGCGGTGGAGTTCGTGGTAGGCGGCGACGCCGTCGCTCTTGATGTCGATGAGCAGCTGGACGGGCCGGTGGTGCCCCCGGTACACCGAGCCCCCGTTGGCCCTCACCCGGGCCGCCAGCGGGTCCAGGTAAAGCGAGCGAAGCGTACGCGCCGGGTCCAGTTGGTCCGGTTCATGGGCGACGAGCAGTTCGCCGTCGACCAGGAAGACATCGGCCTCCAGGCTGGTGAAGCCGTGCGACAGGGCGTCACGCAGGGGCCGTTGGTGGAGGTAGTCGTTGTGCGCGTGGGCCCGGCGCAGGGGCGGGACGGCGCTTCGCGCCCGGTCGGCCGCCGTGGCGGAGGCTGTGGTGGCGGAGGCTGTGGTGGCCGCTGTGGCGGTGGCGACAAGCGCGACGAGGGCTGTACGGCGGGTCGGTGACGTCATGCGGTCCTCCCGGGGACTCGGGTGGTGGAGGGACGGCACCGAGTATGCGGTTCCGGGACGCCGAAGGGCGTTGTGCGCCAAGGGAGTTGGCCGATCCTTCACCGGCCGGTCCGCCGGTGTTCGCTCACGTCGGGACCGGTCCGGGCGCGCGGCGGGAAGGGCAGCGGGGCCGGTGCCCCGTCGCACGCCGCCGCCTTACGCGCGGCCGCCGGCCGGCGCTTGCTCGGCACGGGATCCTGGGACGCGCCTCAGGCACTCGGCCCATTCCACCGTGCGGTCGCACCAGCGTTCCAGCAGCACCCGGTCGTGACCGACGGCGAGCAGTCCGGCGCGGTGCTCGCTCCGGTACTCCTCGACCACGGCCACCAGGGCCGCGGTGGTGGACGCGTCGAGCATCGCCGTCATCTCGTCGCAGACCAGCCACCGCGGGCGCAGCACCAGTGCCCGGGCGAGGCAGGCGCGTTGCAGCTGGCCGTCGCTGACCTCGTGCGGGCGACGGCCGAGCAGATCGTCGGTGAGGCCGACGGTCCGGGCCAGCTCCGCCGTCCGGCCGGGCACCTCGTCACGGCGGCCGGTGGCCCGCAACGGTTCGGCGATCAGGTCGCGCAGCCGCAGCCGGGGGTCCGCGGACATCCGTGGCTGCTGGAAGACGACCCCGACCGCGGTGCGCAGCGCGCGCGGGGCGCGGTGCCGCCAGCCGCGGACCTCGTCCCCGTCGACGACGACCCGGCCGTCGTCGGGCCGGTGGAGCAGCGCGGCGACCCGGGCGAGCGTGGACTTGCCGCAGCCGCTGGGGCCGAGCAGTCCGACGGCCTCACCGGGTTCGACCGTCAGCGACGCGGCCCGGAAGACGGGGACCCGGCGGTCGTAGCCGGCGGTGATGGCGTCCAGTTCAAGCACGCCGGGCCTCCTTGGCGGTGTCGGCGGTGTCGGTGGCGTCCGCGGTGTCCCAGGCTTCCGTGGGTTCCGTGGGTTCCGTGGGTTCCGTGGGTTGCGTTGTTTCCGTGGGTTCCGTGTGGTGGCAGGCGACCCCGTCGGCGAACGGTGGCACCGTGTCGCACAGGTCCGTCGCCCGGCCGCACCGCGCGGCGAACGCGCAGCCCGAAGGCAGCGCGCCGAGCTCCGGGGGCATCCCCGGTACGGGGGCGAAGTCGCGCTCCGGCAGGGCGGCGAGCAGTCCCCGGGCGTAGGGGTGGCGTGGCCCCCGGGTGCCGAAGAAGGCGTCGGCGCGGGAGAGCTCGACGATCCGCCCCGCGTACATCACGGCGACCCGGTCGGCGATGCGCGCGGCCGCCGCCAGGTCGTGGGTGATCATGAGCAGGGCGCGGCCGTCCTCCGTGTGGCGCCGGAGTTCGTCGACCGTACGGTCGACCAGTTCGCGGTCGAGGCCGGTGGTGGGCTCGTCGGCGAGCAGCAGCGGCGCGTCACCGACCAATGCGAGGGCGGTCGCGGCGCGCTGGGCGAGGCCGCCGGACAGCTCGTGCGGGTAGCGGTCGAGGTGGCCGGCCGGGAACGAGGCCCGTTCGGCTGCCGTGACCGCGGCCCGGCGCACCTCGGCCCTGGGTGTCGCGGTGAGCCGGCGCAGGGTCTCCTCCAGTTGCGCGCGTACGGTCCGGACGGGGGTGAGGTGTGCGGCGGGCGACTGCGGTACGAGTCCGACGCGCCGTCCGCGTACCGTGCGGGCCAGGGTGCGTTCGTCGGCCGCGAGAAGGTCGATGCCGTCGAGCACGGCCGTGCCCGCGGTCCGGGCGTTGCCGGGCAGCAGCCCGAGCAGCGCGGAGGCGAGGACGGACTTGCCGCAGCCGCTCTCGCCGACGAGGACCAGGCACTCCCCCGCCGCGAGGTCGAAGCTCGCCCCCTCGACGGCGGCGATGTGCCGGCCGCCGCGCATCCGGAAGCGCACGGACAGGTCCCGTACCGACAGGACGGGGGTGCTCACAGCATCAGCTCCGATCGGCGGCGCGGGTTGATCCGTTCCCGCCAGGCCCCGGCCAGGCCGGCGATGGCGAGCGTCGGGATGATCAGGAACAGGCCGGGGAAGAGCGTCGGCCACCAGTCGCCCGCCAGCAGCGAACCGCGGGCCGTCTGCACCAGGTTGCCCAGGCTGGCCTGGTGCGCGGGCAGGCCGAGGCCCAGGAAGGACAGCGCCGACTCGTGCCACATCGCGTGCGGCACCATCAGCACGGCCGCGAGCCCCGCCTGCGGCAGTACGCCGGGCAGCAGGTGCCGGACGGTCACGCGCCACCGGGAGGCTCCGCCGGAGATCGCCGCGTCGATGTAGGGGCGGGAGCGCAGCGACAGCACCTCCGAGCGGACGATCCGGGCCGTGGAGAGCCAGTGGGTGAGCGCGACGGACACGATGACCGGCCAGACGCCCGGGCGGAACATGGCCACGACGAAGATGCCGAGCAGCAGGTGCGGCACCGACGAGAAGGTGTCGACGAGCCGCATGAGGAGCCGGTCGGTCCAGCCGCCGAAGGCCGCGGCGGCCGCGCCCACCATCGTTCCGATGACGGTGGCGACGAGGGCCGCGACAAGGCCGACGAGGAGCGAGACCCGCAGTCCGTAGACGCAGCGCAGCAGCAGGTCGCGCCCGACGTCGTCGGTGCCGAAGGGGTGCCCCCAGGAGGGCGGAAGGAGCTTCAGCGACAGGTCGACGGCCTGCTCGTCGAGCTGGACCAGCGGCGGGACCAGCAGGACGGCGAGCACCACGGCCACGACGATGACGGCGGAGGTGCGGAGCCGGACGGTGCGGGTGGAGCGGCGGGTACGGCCGTGGGAGCGCCACGGCCTCCCCGCGGTGCCAGCGAGGTCCGTGCCGCCTGCCTTCACTGCGTTGACTGCGTTGACTGCGCTGTCTGCGCTGTCTGCGCTGTCTGCGATTCGCGTGTCATGTGCCTTGTTCGGGTTGTCAGCCATCGAAGCCCACCCTCGGATCGGCCAGTCCGTACAGCAGGTCGGAGACGAGGTTGCCGAGCAGTACCGCCGCGGTGGCGAGGACGGTGAGCGCGGCGAGCAGCGGGAAGTCCACCGAGGTGGCGGCCTGGACGGTCGCGGCCGCGATGCCCGGCCAGCTGAAGACGGTCTCCACGAGCAGCGCGCCGGTGATGAGTTCGGGGACCCGCGAGCCGATGAGCGTGAGCATCGGCAGCATGCCGGACCTGAGGGCGTGCCCCAGGAGCACGGTGCGTTCGTCGAGGCCGCGCGCGCGTGCCCCCCTGACGGGGTCCTCGTCCAGCGCGTCGGCGACGCCCTGTCTGACGTACAGGAAGAACCAGGGCAGTTGGGAGATGCCGAGGACGGCGGCGGGCAGCACCAGGTGGGAGAGGACCTGGCCGAAGGTGACGGTGTCGCTCGCGGTGTCGGTGAGCCCGCCGGCCGGCAGCGCACCGAGCCTCAGGGCGAAGAACCAGATGGCGAGCAGACCGAGCCAGAAGGCCGGGGCGGCTTCCAGGGTGTACGCGGCGGAGCTGACGCCGCGGTCGAGCCAGCCGCCCCGGCGGCGGGCGGCCAGTACGCCGAGGGCGGTGCCGAGCACGATGGCGACGGCGAACGCGGTGGCGGCCAGGAGCACCGACCAGCCGATGCGTTCGGCGATGACGTCGGCCACGGGCTGGCGCATGACGCTGGAGTCACCGAGGTCACCGGTGAGCGCGGAGGTGAGCCAGTGCCACCAGCGGGAGACCAGGGGCTGGTCGACGCCGAGGTTGAGGCGCAGCTGGTCCAGGTTCTCCTGCGAGGCGGTGAGCCCCGCGGTGCCGGCGTACGCCTTGACGGGATCGAAGGGGGAGGCGGCGGCGACGGCGAAGACCCCGAACGTCACCAGCAGGAGGACGGGGACGGCGAACAGCGCCCGCCGCCCCGTCATCCGGGCCATCGCCCCCCAGGGAAGGCGGGCGATCACTTCTTGGGCTTCCAGTCCTCCACGTTCCACCACGGGCCGGAGGCGAGGCCGTGGTCGTGGGGCTCGATCTGGGTGGTGAGGCCGTCCCACGAGTCGTTCACGACGTACAGGTGGTCGATGTGGGTGAGGAAGGTGTAGCCCGGGTTCTTCATCAGTTCGCGCTGGACGGTGTCGTAGGCCGCCTTGCGCTTGGCCTTGTCGTCGGTCATGCGCCCCTCGTCGAGGGCCTTGTCGACGGCCGGGTTGTCGTACCGGGCCATGTTGTTGAAGCCGTCGCCGCCGAGCGTGGACTTGAGCAGCAGGTACTGGTCGAAGTCGGGGTCACCGGGCGATCCGCCGCCCGCGAGGACCGCGTCGTCCTTCATGCGCGGCTCGATGACCTCCCAGGTGCCGGCCTGGGTCTTGATCTCGATGCCGGCCTTCTTGGCGTCGGAGGCGTAGGCGAGGGCGTGGTCCTGGCGGAGCTTGTCGCCGGAGAGGTACCAGAGCGGGAAGGAGGCACGGACGCCGTCCTTCTCGCGGACGCCGTCGGCGCCGGGCTTCCAGCCGGCGTCGTCGAGGATCTTCCCGGCCCTGGCCAGGTCGTGGACGCGTTCGGTGCCCCGGGCGAACCATTCGCTGCCGGTGGGGACGGGGCCGTAGGCGGGCTTCCCGGCCCCGTCGAGGATCTTGTCGACCATGGCCTGGCGGTCGACGGCGACATCGAGGGCCTGCCGGATCGCGGTGTCGCCCGCGACCTTGTTGTGGGTCGGCAGGGTCACCGTGCGGTAGTCGTACGTCGTGGCGGCGTACGTCTTGCGCGCGGAGTCGTTCTTGAAGCCCTTGGCGAGGTTCGGCGGCAGGATCGCGCCGTCGAGGTCGCCGGCGCGCAGCCGGGTGGCGCGTACGTCGTCGTCCTTGATGATCGCCATGGTGAACTTCTTCACCGCGGGCTCGCCGCCCCAGTAGCCCGGGTTGGCCTTGAAGCTGATCTTCTCGCCCTTCGACCAGTCGGTGAGGACGTACGGGCCGGTGCCGATCGGCCTGGTGGTGAAGGGGCCGGAGTTGACGTCCTGCCCGGCCGCGATGTGCTCGGGGGCGATACCGAGGACGGTGCGCTCGGCGAACGGGGCGTAGGGGTACTTCAGCGTGAAGACGACCGTGTCGTCGCCGACCGCCTTGACGTCCTTGAGGGCGTCCAGCTCGGACTTGGAGGCGTTGTTCGTCTTCTTGTCGAGGATCGTGCGGTAGGTGAAGACGACGTCCTTGGCGCCGAAGGGCTTGCCGTCGCTGAACGTGACGCCCTTGCGGAGCTTGTACGTGTACGTCAGACCGTCGGCGCTCACCTGGGGCAGGGCGACGGCGAGCGCGGGCTTCAGCCTCATCGCCCCGTCGAAGGCGAGCAGCCCGTCGAAGATCTTGGAGTTGCCGTCCTTGCCGTACCCGAGGAGTGGGCTGAGTGATTCGGGCTCGTAGGCGATGCCCACCACCGCGCCGGACTTCGCGTCGGCGTTGCCCGAGCCGGAGCCGCCCGGGTTCGAGCAGGCCGCCGCGGTGAGGGCCAGGGTTCCGGCCAGTGCCGCGGCGGCCATGCCGCGTATGGTTCGGGCGGTCATGGTGCCACACCCCTCATTGAAGATCAGCTGTAGTTGCGAACGCTTCGCAATTAAACAGCATGTCAAGGGGTGGGGGCAGCACCCGCCCCTTACCTTCCGGGCGCGGGAGCGGGCAGGTCCAGAAGCTCGGCCAGGGTGTCCTTGTGCCGGCCCGTCGAGCCGAGCGCGACCTGGTCCGCCTTCGCCCGCTTCAGATAGAGATGCGCGGGGTGCTCCCAGGTCATGCCGACACCTCCGTGCAGCTGGACGCACTCCTCGGCGGCGTGGACGGCGACGCGCGAGCAGTACACCTGCGCGACCGCCACGGTGAGGGGCGCATCGGGGCTGCCGGTGGCCAGGGCGTCGGCGGCGGCCCGGGCGGCCGCCCGGGCGTTCACCACCTCCAGCCAGAGCTGCGCCATCCGGTGCTTGAGCGCCTGGAACGAGCCGACCGGACGGTTGAACTGGTGCCGCTCACGGGTGTGCCGGACGGTCTCCTCCAGGCACCACTCCGCCAGGCCCAGCTGTTCCGACGCGAGCAGGCCCGTCCCGGCGAGCAGCCCCCGGCGCACCGCCTCCCGGGAGGCCCCGGCGTCCGCGACGCGGACACCCTCCCGCTCGGCGGTGACGGTGGCCGGCGGGCGGGTCAGATCGAACGGGGTCCTCGGGGTGAGGGTGACGTCCGTGGCGTCCACGGCGTACAGCCCGTCGGCACGAGGCACCAGCAGGACATCGGCGAAGGCGGCGTCGGCCACGCCGTCGATCCCCGCGGCGCCCTCGGGGAGCGCCGCGCCGGGCCCGGTCGAGAAGGGCACGGCGAGGACCGCGACCCGGCTCCCGGTGGCGAGCGCCGTCAGCAGCTCGGCGGCCGGGCCGCCCTCGGCGGGGTCCAGGGCGAGCAGGGTCTCGGTCGCGACGACGGAGCTCGTGAGATACGGGGCGGGGGTCACCGCGCGGCCCAGTTCCTCCAGCACCACGGCGGCCTCACGGTGGCTCGCCCCCTGGCCGCCGAGCTTCTCGGGGACCAGCAGTCCGGCGGCGCCCATGTCGACGGCGAGGGACCGCCACACGGCGGGGTCGTAGGGGCTGCCGGCCTCCACGCGACCGGGCAGGGCGGCCGGGTCGGCGCGGTCGGCGAGCAGGGAGCGCACCGCGGCGCGCAGGTCGCTCTCGGCCTCCGAGTACAGCAGGTCCGTCATCGCGCGAGGTCCTTCCATGCGACGTCCTTGTCGTTGCGCGGCTCGGCGGGCAGTCCGAGGACGCGCTCGGCGACGATGTTCAGCAGCACTTCGCTCGTGCCGCCCTCGATGGAGTTGCCCTTGGCGCGCAGGTACCGGTAGCCGGCGTCGCGGCCGGTGAAGTCGACGAGCTCGGGCCGGCGCATGGTCCAGTCCTCGTACAGCAGGCCCTCGGTCCCGAGGAGTTCCACCTCCAGGCCGCTGATCTGCTGGTTGAGCCGGGCGAAGGCGAGCTTCATGCCGCTGCCCTCCGGTCCCGGCCGGCCCGCCGCGAGCTGCTGGCGCAGCCGTTCACCGGTGAGCCGCGCCACCTCGGCGTCCACCCAGAGGTCCAGGAGGCGCTGGTGGACGTCGTGGGTGCGCAGGTCGGGCCGGGCGCGCCAGGTCCTCGCGAGGGGCCCGATCATGCCGCCCTCGCGCGGGACGCGCATGCCGCCGATCGATACGCGCTCGTTCATGAGGGTGGTCTGGGCGACCTTCCAGCCCTCGCCGACCGCCCCGAGGCGGTGGGTGTCGGGGATGCGCACATCGGTGAGGAAGACCTCGTTGAACTCGGCCTCGCCGGTGATCTGGCGCAGCGGCCGCACCTCGACGCCCGGGTCGGTCATGTCGCAGAGGAAGTACGTGATGCCGCGGTGCTTGGGGAGGTCGGGGTCGGTACGGGCGATGAGGATCGCCCAGCGGGCCACATGGGCGCTGGACGTCCAGACCTTCTGGCCGTTGACGATCCAGTCGCCCGAGTCCGGGTCGCGCACGGCGCGGGTGCCGAGGGCTGCCAGGTCGGACCCGGCGCCCGGCTCGCTGAACAGCTGGCACCAGACCTCCTCGCCGACCCACAGGGGGCGCAGGAAGCGCTGCTTCAGTTCCTCGGAGCCGTACTCCAGGATCGTCGGAGCGGCCATGCCGAGTCCGATGCCGATCCGGCGGGGGTCGTTGTCGGGGGCCCCGGCCGCTTCCAGTTCGGCGTCGACGACCGCCTGGAGGGAGCGCGGGGCGTCGAGGCCGCCGAGGCCGACGGGGTAGTGCACCCAGGCCAGCCCGGCGTCGAAGCGTGCGGTGAGGAAGTCGGTCCGGCCGGTCGTGGCGGGCGGGTGCGCGGCGAGCAGTTCGCTGGTCCTGCGGCGCAGTTCGGCGGCGTCCGTCATCGGACGGCTCCTTCCGGGAGGACGACCAGGCGTCCGGTGGTCGTGCCGTCGGCGACGCGCTGCACGGCGGCCGCCGCGTCCCCGAAGGCGACCCGGTCGCTGATCAGCGGCTTGATCAGGCCCTTGGCGGCGTACGCGGTGAGGGTCTCGTGGCAGCGCAGGACCGCTGCCGGGTCCTTCTGGTTGTACAGGCCCCAGTGCAGGCCCATGATCGAGTAGTTCTTGACCAGGGCGTGGTTGAGCGCGGGTGCCGGGATGTCGCCGCCGGCGAATCCCACGATCACGATCCGGCCCTCGAAGGCGACGCACTTGGCGGACTTGGTGTACGCGTCGCCGCCCACCGGGTCGAAGACCACGTCGGCGCCGCGGCCGCCGGTGGCGTCCTTGACCGCCGCGACGATGTCGTCCTCGTGCCGGTCGATGACCAGGTCACAACCCAGTTCGCGCGCCACGGCCGCCTTCCCCGCACCGCCGACGACGCCGATGACGCGTGCGCCTGCGGCCTTGCCGAGCTGGACGGCCGCGCTGCCGACGCCACCCGCCGCGGCATGGACGAGAAGGGTCTCGCCCTCCTGGAGGGCGGCCCGGCGGTGCAGTCCGAAGACGCCCGTCTGGTAGCCGATGTGCAGGGCGGCGGCCTCGGCGTCGTCGAGCGCGTCGGGCGCGGGCAGCAGCGCGGCCTCGTCGGCGACGACGTACTCGGCGAAGCCGCCGTACGGCAGGGCCGGCGTGGCGATCACCCGGCGGCCGTCCTCGGTCTCGCCGCAGATCTCCACCCCCGGGGTGAAGGGCAGCGGCGGGCGCACCTGGTACTGGCCCCGGCAGAGCAGCGCGTCCGGGAAGTTGATGTTGGTGGCCCTGACCTTCAGCAGCACCTGCCCCGGTCCCGGCGTGGGCCGCTCCACCTCTTCGAGCCGCATCACCTCGCCCGGCTCGCCGTTCCGGTGCACTCGCCATGCCTGCATTGGGGGCCTCCACAAGACTCGGGCAGTACCGCGCTGAACCATGCTCGCTCGCATACTAAGCGGTCGCTTGCCCGTCAGGGAACAGCGCGCCGGGACTTCTTCCGGCGCGCCCGCCGCACCGGGCCACGGGGTGGGCCGCCATGGCGGCCCACCCCTGGAACGACCGGCCGGCCCCGGGGTCATGGACCCCGGGGCCGGCCGGCGGGCGCGACCGCGAACGGTTACGGAACGATCTTCAGGAGCTTGTTGGGCGAGCCCGTGCCCGGGCCGGTCACGACGCCGGAGGTCGCTCCCGCGACCAGGGCGGAGGCGACCTGGGCCGGGGTGGCACCGGTGTGGCCCGTCAGATACACGGCGGCCGCTCCCGCGACGTGCGGGGTGGCCATCGAGGTGCCGGAAATGGTGTTGGTGGCGGTGTCGCCGGTCCCCCACGCCGCCGTGATGCCGGAACCGGGCGCGAACAGGTCCACCACGGAACCGAAGTTGGAGTAGGAGGCCCGGGCATCCGTGCTCGTCGTCGCGCCGACCGTGATCGCCTCGGTGACCCGCGCGGGGGACCTGGTACTGGCGTTCACGTTCTCGTTGCCCGCCGCCACCGCGTAGGTGACGCCGCTGGCGATGGAGTTGCGGACGGCGGTGTCGATGGCGGTGCTGGCGCCGCCGCCGAGCGACAGGTTGGCGACGGACGGGCCGCTGTGGTTCCGCGTCACCCAGTCGATGCCCGCGACGACACCGGCCGTGGTGCCCGAGCCGTTGTTGTCGAGGACACGGACCGCCACGATCTTCGCCTTCTTGGCGACGCCGTAGGCGGTGCCCGCGGCGGTGGACGCGACGTGCGTGCCGTGGCCGTGGCCGTCCTGGGCGACGTTGTCGCCGTCCACGGCGTCGTAGCCGTTCACGGCACGGCCGCCGAAGTCGGAGTGGCTGATCCGTACACCGGTGTCGACGATGAAGATCGTCGCGCCGCCCCCGGCGGTGTCCGGGTAGGTGTACCTCTTGTCGAGCGGCAGAGCGCTCTGGTCGATGCGGTCCAGACCCCAGGACGGCGGATTGGTCTGCGTGGCGTCGACGGTCACCTCGGTGTCCTGGATGACCTGCTCGACCGCCGGGTCGGCGGCGAGTCTGCGCGCCTCCTCGGCCGAGAGCTCGGCGGCGAACCCGTTGAGGGCCGCCCGGTACGTCTGCTTCACCGCACCGCCGTAACCCGCTATGAGCGTGCGGCCCTTGGCGGAAGCGGACGTGAAGCCGGCGGTCTTCTTGAGCGTGACGATGTAGCTGTCCTTGACCGCGCCCGGCGCGTTCGCGCCCACGACCACGCCCTCCGGGGCGGCGGGGGCGGCTTCGGCGGGCAGGGCGGTGACCGTGCCGAGCAGTGCGGCCGCCGCGGCCGTGGTGATGGCCGCGGTCAGACGGGACCTGGTGATACGGGGAGTCGCCATTACGAGGGAGTCCTCCTCATAGGCAGCGCGCCCGGGTCCGGGCGCGTCTGTGGGGGCAGGTGCACGCGTTGACGCGCACGGCCGGGAGGGGGTCGTTCCGCTCCCGGCTGTACAGAACACTGATCCCGCCGCGGGCGTCGGACAAGAGGTTCCCCGTGATGTCACGTTCTTGACATGACCCTGTAATCGACGGGCCGTCAGACCCACCGCGAAACACCTCAACTCCGTTTTACACATGGCAATTTGATGACCGGCTCGGGGCGTGCCCCGACGGCCCGTCACGGTCGGCGGTTCCCCCGGGCCGGACCCGCCGCCCATGGACGGGTCCGGCCCGGCACAACCCCATCGGCCCCACCCGTTGAACACAGCACCGCCCAAGCCCGTATAGACCGGCGGCCCGCACCGTCCGGCGGGCCGTCCACGGGCAGGGAGGGCAGTTCCATGGCCGGCGATGTCACCGCGCTATTCCGTGCGTCCACCGCACACAGCCCGTCGATCGCCATGCTCGACCGGGCCGGCGGCGGGGGGACCGGCCGGATCATCGACTTCTGCATCCCCTGCAACGCCCACTTCCCCACGCCCGCGATGTTCGAGCGGCTCGGCGCACGGCTGCGGGAGATCCTCACCTACTACCCGAGCGGCGCGGACACCATCACCGGCGAGCTGTGCCAGGTCCTCGGCCTCCATCCCGGGACCGTCGCGATGGGCAACGGCTCCACCGAGCTCATCACCTGGATCGACCATCTGCTGGTCCGCGAATCGCTGGCCGTACCGGTGCCGACCTTCGGCCGGTGGACCGACCAGCCGATGGAGACGGGCAAGCGCGTCGACATGTTCCTGCTGCCCGAGGCCCGCGGCTTCCAGCTCGACACCGACGCCTTCGTACGGTTCATCCGCACCAGGCGCTCGCGCACGGCGGTGATCTGCAACCCCAACAACCCCGACGGCGGACTGCTGTCCAAGGCGGAGGTGCTGTCGCTGTGCGACACGCTCCACGACCTGGACCTGGTCGTGGTCGACGAGTCGTTCATGGAGTTCGCGGACGCGCCGGGCGAGGCGAGCGTCGTCGACGAGGCGGTCCTGCGCCCCAATGTGATCGTGCTGCGCAGCCTCGGCAAGAACTTCGGACTGCACGGCATCCGGTTCGGCTACCTGGTCGCCAACCCCGCGCTGGCAGGGCGGGTCCGCTCCATGCTGCCCAAGTGGAACATCAACTCCTTCGCGGAGGCCGTGGTGTTCATGCTGAAGGAGTACCGGGGGGAGTACGCGGAGAGCCTGCGCAGGGCGCGGGTCGACCGGCAGGAAATGATCGCCCGTCTGGCCCAGTTGCCGGGCCTGACCGTCTACCCCTCCCAGGGCAACTTCGCGTACGTACGGCTGCCCGTGGGCGTGGACGGAACGGTACTGCGGGACCGGCTGCTGTCCGAGCACGGCGTGCTGGTGCGCGAGTGCGGCAACAAGGTGGGCAGCTCCAGCCGGTTCCTGCGGCTGGTCGTGCGGGAGCAGGAGGAGGTGCGGCAGCTGATCTCCGCGATGGAGCAGGTGCTGTACGGAGGCCCGGCCCGGCCGGCTCCCCTCCCGGCCGCCGCCCCGCCCTCGCCGATGCTGCCGCAGGGGCTCCAGTACGTGCCCTCGCCGATGGCGGCCGCTCCACTGCCCCCGTCGATGGTCCTGCCCGGCTCCATGCCCCCGGCGTCGGCCGCCCCGGCGATGGTCATGCCCGGCGCCATGCCACCGGCGATGGTCATGCCCCCCTCCATGCCACCGTCTTCGGCCGTGTCCCCGTCGATGCCCGCACCGATGGCCACGCGCGTCCCGAGAGCCTCCGCCGCGACGGCCCCGTCGGCGACCGCGGCCTCCACCGCGCCGGCAACGGGCCCCATGGCGATGGCCAGGGGGTACACCTCCGGCACCGCCGCCGTGGACCGGCTCGTCTCGGGGGCGTAGAGCCTGTCTCCGAGGACGACGTACGACGACGCCCGGGGGCTGACCGGCCCGGCCGCCGGCACCTGGACCGGACACGCCACCGGGCGGCCCGGTCCGACCCGCGCCGGCCCCCGCCCGGTCCGTTGCCGGCCGGCAGCGGACCGGCGGCGGATCAGCGGCGGATCAGCGGCTGAAGAGTTCGAACGTCACAGCCGGGCGGCCGCCGAACCGCTCGGCCGCGGCCTGCGCGGACCCCGTCAGGAAGGCGCGGCAGTAGGCTTCCGGGTCCTCCGCCGTCAGCACCTCGATATACGTGCGGTGTTCCAGGAGTGAGCGGACGGCGCGCTCCAGACCGGCCGTCGCGTCGACCGCGTGCGTGGGGCTCGACGAGCCCGCCACGGCCACCCAGCGGACGCCGTCCCAGGGTTCGAGGCCCTCTTCGACGAGTTCGGGGAAGATCCAGCGGTTGCCGGCGTCGCCCGCTGCGTCGAGCGTCGCCCGGCCGACGGCGACGTGGTCCGGGGTGTTCCAGGCGACGCCGCCCCAGGTGTCGCGGTGGTTGAGCGTGATGACCAGTTCGGGCCGGTGGCGGCGGATCGCGGCCGCGATGTCGCGGCGCAGCCCGAGGCCGTACTCGACGACTCCGTCCCGGTGGTCCAGGAACTCCACGGCCGAGACACCGACGACCGCCGCACTCGCGCGCTGCTCCCGCTCGCGCAGCGGGCCGCAGGTGGCCGGGTCGAGGGTGTCGATGCCCGCCTCCCCGCGCGTGGCGAGCACATAGGCGACCTCCCGTCCGCCGTCGGTCCAGGACGCGACGGCGGCGGAGCAGCCGTATTCGAGGTCGTCCGGGTGGGCGACGACGGCGAGGGCCCGCTGCCAGTCATCGGGCATGGGGCTCAGTTGATCGGTGACTCGGTCGGTCATGGGCGCATGATACGGGCGGTGCCGCCGCCGGTCAGGCGTCGCGGACCAGCGTCAACAGGCGGTCCAGCACGCGGGGGCCGCTCGCCCGGACGCCGTCGTGCTCGTACTCGTCGGTCACCCAGGTGCGCAGACCGCCGATGGAGCGGGCGGTGTCGAGGGAGTGCGCGGTGTCGACGTACATGTCGTCGTGGTAGACGGCGGCGGCGACGGGCACCCGGTTGGCGGCGAGGCGCCGCGGGTCGTACAGCGACGGCCAGTGCGCCCGGGCGGCGAGCAGCTCGGCGGTCTCGCGCAGGGGGCGCAGGGCGGGGTCGGTCTCGAAGTGCCAGGGGTGGATGCTCTCGCCGGTGAAGAGCAGCGGCTCGTCGCCCGTGAGGGTCTTGGCCGCGTCGAACCGGGGGAACTCCGCGCGGACCCGCTCGGCCGCCCAGCCCGTGGGGCCTTGGCCCTGCGCGTAGATCGCCTCGTGGAGAAGGGCGTACAACGGGTGGCCGGCGTACGAGAGGTTGGTCTGCACGGCCTCGAGGAAGGTGTCCGAGAGCGCGGGGCCGGCGAGTGTGCGGACGAAGGCGTTCTCCAGGAGGTAGTGCAGCTGGTGGCTGCCGTCACCGGTGCCGAGCAGGATGCCGAGGGACTGGAAGGCTTCCGGCGTCAGCACCTGGCCGTTCGGCAGGACCGTGCGGTGTTCCACGAGGTGTGCGGCGATACGGCGGGCGCGTTCGACGTCCTGCGGGTATCGCGCGTAGTGGGCCTCGGCCTTGCGCCGGACGCGCGGGTAGGCGGCGCGGTAGACGTCGTCGGCGGTGGCGGTGAGCGAGGGCAGGCCGCCCGTGATGAGCACGGTGCGCAGGCCCTCGGGGGCGGCGGAGAGGTAGTGGG
Source organism: Streptomyces sp. SP18CS02 (assembly GCF_036322365.1). Lineage (NCBI taxonomy): Bacteria > Bacillati > Actinomycetota > Actinomycetes > Kitasatosporales > Streptomycetaceae > Streptomyces > Streptomyces sp. SP18CS02. Next base: position 84,667 of record NZ_JAQYXC010000262.1, on the reverse strand, counting down.
TGGCGCAGAAGCCGCCGAAGCTCTGGCCGAGCACGGTCCAGGGGGCGCCCCCCGCGAGCCGTCGGCGGATCAGTTCGCAGTCCCTCACGATGGCGTCGGCCCGGAAGTGGGCGAGGTAGTCGGCCTGGGCCCGTGCGTCGCCGCGTGCCGGGAGCGTCTGGCGGTTGGCGGGGGTGGAGAGGCCGGTGCCGCGCTGGTCGAGGAGCAGGACCCGGAACTCCTGTACGGCGCGGCCCAGCCAGGCCTGCGTGCCGACGAAGCGGCGGGCGCCGAAGCCCGGCCCGCCTTCCAGGTACACGAGCCAGGGCAGGTCCGCGCCGGCCTGTCCGGAGGCCACGACCTCGCGCGCGTAGAGCTCGATGTGCTCGCCCGAGGGGTCATCGTGGTCGAGCGGGACGGTGAAACGACGGTCGGTGAGGACGACGCCCGGCTGGCGGTAACTGATCAACGCTGCTCCTGTTCGACACGCCCCCGCCCGGACAGTGGAACACACCGGGCCGGGACGTGGTGGGGTGGGCCCGGCCGGGCCTGACCACCGGGCTGGGCACACGGGCGCACGGCCCTCCGGCGGCCGTGTGCCCGCAGTTCGGGGGATCCCTCTGTCGGGCGATTGCGCGGACGGGGCCGCGGCGCCCGTGGGGACGGACGCCTCGGCGTCCCTGGACGTGCCGGTCACGGGGTATCCCGGTCACCGGCTCGGGATGTCACGGCCGTTCTCAGGAGGTGGGGAAGGAGTCCGCACTGCGGATCCGCTCCCTCACCCAGACGCCCGCGGGCTTGAGTGAGCCGGTTCCGGCCCACGGCCCGCCGGCCGCGCAGGTGCCGCTCTTGAAGACGGCGCCGCTGCGGTTGTCGTCGGAGAAGTTCCAGTTGACCCAGCTGATCTTCTTGCTCGCCATCAGGTCCAGGTAGCGCTGTGCCATCGCGAAGTCGTCCGCACCCTCGCCCGCGTGGTCCTGGGTGCCGAACTCGGTGACGAAGACGGGCAGCCTGTCGGCCGCGCGGGAGAGGGTGTTCAGGTACTCGTCCCGATGGGAGGCGGCGTAGAAGTGGAAGGTGTACATGATGTTGGCGGCGTTCACCGGGTTGGCGACCACCTCGGTCTCGTCGGCCCCCTCGGAGACGCCGAAGGAGGACCAGGCCCGGGTGCCGACGAGGACGGGGGTGTCGGGGTCCTTGGCGCGGATGACCGGGATGAGCTCCTCGGCGTAGCTCTTGACGCGGGACCAGCTGACGCCGCTGGGCTCGTTGGCGATCTCATACAGCAGGTTCCTCTTGTCGCCGTGGCGCCGGGCGATCTCGGTGAAGAAGGTCTTGGCGCGGGCGAGGTTGTGATGCGGGTCGCCGGGGGTCAGCATGTGCCAGTCGACGATCGCGTACATGCCGCGGGCGGTGGCCTGTTCGATGGCGGAGTGCACCAGGTCCGTGTACTTGCGGGGGTCGGTCTCGTAACCGCCCTCCTGGATGTACATGGAGACGCGCAGGACGTCGGCCTTCCAGTCGTCGGCGAGGGCGTTCAGCGAGCCGGACGTGACGCACTGGCCGTACCACTGGAGGCCGTGCGTGGACATGCCGCGCAGTTGGACGGGCTTGCCGTACTGGTTGCACAGCTTGGTGCCGCAGACCGTGAGCTGTCCGTTGATGTCGACCGGCGTCGTGCCACCGGGGGCGGTTGAGGTGTCCACCCTCAAATGATCCACGTTGGGTCCGCCGGCCGTGGTGGTGGCCGTGGCCCGGACGGTGTTGGTGCCCGCCTTGAGAGCGGCGGTGACGGCGGCCGTGCTCCAGGAGTTCCAGGCTCCGGTGCCCGGGAAGGCCCTGGCCGGGGCGGCGGCGCTGCCGTTGACGGTGACGTCCATGGGCCGGTTCGTGGCGGTGCCGTTGGCGTAGCGCAGGGTCAGGGTGGCGGTGCCGGCCCGGGTCGCGTCCACCTTCCACTCGATGTATCCGCCGGTGGCGTTGTCGTAGTCCACGAAGCCGGTTCCGGTGAAGCCCGTGTGGTCGGACTCGACGGCTCCCCGGGAGACCGTCGCGTTCTCGGCCTCATGGGTGACGGGGGCGGCCTGTCGGGTGAGGGGGGCGGCCGGGGCGGGGGGCGCGGTGGTGAGGCCGATGAGCAGGGCGGCGACGAGGGTGCCGGCGGCGCCGGCCGAGCGTGTCCAGATCCGTGCCGGTCTCATGTGGGGGCTCCCTTGGCATCGAGGGACATGGCATTGCCGGACGTGGCGTTGACGGACGCACAAGACTGGAAGGAAACTTTCCTAACCTACCTTCAGGATGAATAGCAGCCCTCGCCTGAGCTTGCAAGGTGCATGACGAGACTGCGTCCGCCGGCCGCCTCTCCGGGGCGGCCGGCGAGGGCGTTCGGGGGCACTCGTGGCCCGACCCGTACGGTCCCGACCCGTACGGCCCCAACTCGTACGACCCGACTCGTACGGTCCCGGCCCGTGTGCGCACGCCCCGGACCGCTCCTAGCGTGGTCGCATGATCCGGTTCGAGCAGGTCAGCAAGGTCTATCCGGACGGAACGACCGCCGTGGACGACCTGTCCTTCGAGGTCGCGGAGGGCGAACTGGTCACTCTGGTCGGCCCGTCCGGCTGCGGCAAGACGACCACGATGATGATGGTCAACCGGCTCGTCGAACCCACATCGGGCCGCGTCCTGGTCGCCGGCGAGGACGTCTCCGCGGTCGACCCCGTCGAGCTGCGCAGGCGCATGGGGTACGTCATCCAGCAGGTCGGCCTCTTCCCGCACCGCACGGTCCTCGACAACACCGCCACCGTCCCGGCCCTGCTCGGCTGGAAGAAGGCGAGGGCCCGGGCCCGGGCGGCGGAACTCCTCGACCTGGTCGGCCTGGACCCGGCGACGTACGGCGCGCGGTATCCGGCACAGCTGTCCGGAGGGCAGCGCCAGCGCGTCGGCGTGGCCCGGGCCCTGGCCGCCGACCCTCCCGTCCTGCTCATGGACGAGCCGTTCGGCGCGGTCGACCCGGTGGTGCGCGAGCATCTGCAGAACGAGTTCCTGCGCCTCCAGGCGAGCATGCGCAGAACGGTCCTGCTGGTCACCCACGACATCGAGGAGGCCGTGCGGATGGGTGACCGGATCGCGGTGTACGGACAGGGGCGCATCGAGCAGTTCGACACCCCGGCCGCGGTGCTGGGCACGCCCGCCAACTCCTGTGTGGCCCGTTTCGTGGGCGCCGACCGGGGCCTGAAACGGCTGTCGGTCACCGAGATCCAGCCGGACGACCTGGAGGAACCGCCGGTCGCCCGGCTGGACGAGACGGCCGCGGTGGCGGCGGCCCGGATGCGCGCCGAGGGGGCCCGCTGGGCGGTCGTCCTGAACGCGGCGGGTGAACTGCACGGCTGGGTGTCGTCGGAGGCCCTCTCCCTCGCGGGCGAGCAGGGCACCGTGGGCGACCTGGCGCGGCGCATGGACGCCTGGGTACCGGTGGGGGCGCCGTTGAAGCAGGCGTTCAGCGAGATGCTCCAGCACGACGCGGGGTGGGTCGCGGTCCTGGAAGGCCACCGCTTCCTCGGTGTGCTGACCCCGTCCAAGCTGCACGAGGCGCTGCGCCGCTCGGTCGACGCGGATGCGCACGGGGTGGGGCGCGCGGAGGTCGGGTTCGACTCGGTGGCGGACGTCTGAGCGCGCTCAACGGCGCCCCCTGTCTCCGGAGGAGGGAGGCGACGCGGTGGGGTCTCCCCCGTGCCCGGAGGGCCATGGGGGAGCGTACGGGGCTCCGCGGGCCGGGCGGGACTTCAGGGATACGGCCGCCTAGGCTGGACGGGTGAGCGATACCTGGCCTTCGAACACTCCGGGACTTCTGCGGCTGCCCTCCGGGCGGCTGGTGCGCGGGCGCGGTCTACGACGGCCCCTGGCCGCGGAACCGGGAACCGACGGAGTACCGGTGCTGCCCGAGTGGGGCGTGTACCTCCTCGGCGGGACGCCGCCCGAGGTCCCCTGGGCATCGCGCTGGCTGCGCTGGCCGGATTTCCGTCTGCCCAGCAGCCGCGCACAGGCCCGTGAGGTGTTCGAAGAGGCGTGGGACCGCGCCGCGCGCGAGCGCGTCGAGTTCGCCTGCGGCGGCGGCCGCGGCCGCACCGGCACGGCCCTGGCCTGCCTGGCCGTTCTCGACGGGGTCCCGGCGGACGAAGCGGTGGAGTACGTCCGCCGGCACTACGACCGCCGCGCGGTCGAGACTCCCTGGCAACGCCGCTACGTCCGGGATTTCACCGCCACCGCCTGACTCCTGCCGCCCGGTCGTCGGCCACCGCCCGACCACTCACTGGGGAATCCGGCCTCGTCGCCGTACGCCGCGTCTCACTGCCCGGTCGCCCTCTTCTACCGGCAGAACCCGCACGCTTACGGTGTGCTGACCCTGTCCGTGTGATCAAGGCGGTGCCGCATGTCCCTTTTCGATCTGCCCCTCGACCAGCTCCGCGCCTACCGGAGTTCGTCCATCGAGCCGGAGGACTTCGACGACTTCTGGGCCAAGACGCTCGACGAGGCCCGCACATACGACCTGGACGCGCGTTTCGAGCCGGTCGAGACGGGTCTGTCGACGGTCCAGGTGTACGACGTGACGTTCTCCGGCTTCGGCGGCCACCCCGTGAAGGGCTGGTTCGTGGTACCGGCCGGGGCGGGCGGACCACTGCCCGTGGTGGTGGAGTTCATCGGCTACGGCGGCGGGCGCGGCCTGCCGCACACGCATCTGCTGTGGGCCTCGGCCGGGTTCGCCCACTTCGTGATGGACACCCGCGGCCAGGGCAGCGGCTGGGCCGGTGGCGACACCCCCGACCCGGTGGGCAGCGGGCCCGCGTTCCCGGGCTTTATGACCCGGGGCGTCGAGGACCCCTACGCGTACTACTACCGGCGGCTGTTCACGGACGCGGTACGGGCGGTGGAGGCCGCGCGCTCGCACCCGCTGGCCGACGCCGCCCGCACGGCTGCCGTCGGGGTCAGCCAGGGAGGCGGGATCACCCTGGCCGTCAGCGGGCTGGTGCCGGATCTGCTGGCCGTCGCACCGGACGTGCCCTTCCTGTGCGACTTCCCCCGGGCGACGACGATCACCGACCGCCAGCCGTACCGGGAGGTGGGCAGCTACCTGAAGACGCACCGCGGGCGCAGGGACCAGGTGATGGGGACCCTCGCGTACTTCGACGGCGTGCACTTCGCGGCGCGCGCCACGGCGCCCGCGCTCTTCTCGGCGGCGCTGGAGGACCTGACGTGTCCGCCGTCCACGGTGTTCGCGGCGTTCAACGCGTACGCCCACGCCGACAAGGAGATCGAGGTCTACCACCACAACGACCACGAGGGGGGCGAGGCGTTCCAGCAGGCGGCCCAGCTGCGCTGGCTGCCGGCGAGGCTCACGGCGTGACGAGGGCCGGGAGGGAGCCGCGGCCGACGGGAACGGCGGCCGGGCCGGACGTCCACGAGAGGTGACGGTCCGGGAGTCGGGCGCCAGGCGTCGTCACCGGGCGGGGGCGGGGGCTGGGCGCGCGTCGGACATCGGGCTCGGGCATCGGACATCGGACATCGGACATCGGACATCGGGGCAGGGAACGGCGGACGGATGGGCCCGGACCGCACAGGGCCGCGTGGGCCCCGGACGGCTCAGCGCAGCAGCTTCCTCGCCACCAGGTAGTTCCTGGCGACGTCCTCGGGCAGCCGCCGCCAGCTGTCGACCTGCTCGTTCAACACGGCCAGATCACCCGTGGTGAGGACGGCGTTCAGTTTGCCCAGGGCCTGCACGACCCCGGGTGCGCCGGCCCGGGAACGGTTGACGACGGGCACGATGTGGTCGGCGTTCTGGAGGTGCTTGTCGTCGGCGAGCAGCACCAGTCCGAAATCGTCCAGCGTGGCATCGGTGGTGGTGGTCAGGACCATCTGGTCCTGACCACTCTGGACGGCCTGCTTGGCCTGGGTGGTGCCGACCCCCTTGGGGTCGACCGCGGTGATGTCGATGCCGTACGTCTTTCTGAGCCCTGGTGCGCAGTAGGGCCGCTGGACGCATTCGTCGCCGGCCGCGAGCCGGACCGGCAGCCCCGCGGCTCCGAGGTCGCTGAGGGTCCTCAGCCGGTGCCGCCTCGCGTAGGACCGCGTCACGGCGAACGCGTTCTGGTCGGCCGCCCTGCCGGGGTCGAGGACGGTGAGGCCGCGCGGCGTGGCGAGCCGGCGCAGCCCGGTCATCGTGGTGGTCAGGTCGGGTGAGCCGACGGGCGCCGCGTCCGGCCCGTTGACCTTGGCGTTCAGCCAGTCGGCGAAGGTCGCGGCGTACTCGGGGACGACGTCGATCCGGCCGTTCTCCAGGGCTGGTTCGTACAGCTCCCGGTTGGTGACGGACAGGATCCGGGCCCGGTAGCCCGCTCGTTCCAGGAGCAGGGCGTACATCCGCGCCAGCAGGTCGCTCTCGGTGAAGCCGGCCGAACCGACCGTCAGGTGCCTGCTGTCGCCCGGCGGCGCGGTGATCTCGCCCTCGGTCTCCAGTGAGGGCCCGGTGGTGCAGGCGGTGACGGCCAGCAGGAGCGCGGCCGACACCGGGGCGGTGCGTGCGCTCATCCGGTGGCCCCTCCCTCGGTCCGGTCGGGCGCGAGTCGCCGCACGGCTTCGAAGATCCCCTCCACCAGGAGAGCGAAGGCGGCGACGAGGACGGCTCCGGCGACGACCTGGGGCGTGGAGGCGAGGTTGAATCCGGCCGTGATGATCCGTCCGAGACCACCGCCGCCGGCGAGCGCCGCGACCGTGGCGGTGGCGACGAGTTGGACCGCGGCGATCCGTACCCCGGTGAGGACCAACGGCATGGCGAGGGGCAGTTCCACCCGGAACACCAGCTGTGACCCCGTCATGCCCATGCCCCTGGCGGCGCGTACCACGTCGGGATCGACGCCCCGCATCCCGGCGTAGGCGTTGGTGAGCAGGGGCGGTACGGCGAACAGCACGAGCGCGATGACGGTGGGCCATGCGCCGTACCTCCCGATCGGGCTGAGCAGCAGCAGGACGAGCACGGCGAAGGTGGGAACGGCACGGCCGGCGTTGGAGACGTTCACCGCGAGCGCACCGCCCTTGCCGAGGTGACCGAGGACGAGGGCGACGGGCAGGGCGATGGCACAGCTGAGCGCGAGGCACACGACCGTGAGGTAGAGGTGCTCGGCGAGGCGGCGTGCGATGCCGCTGTCACCGGACCAGTTGGCCGCGCTGGTCAGCCAGTCCCAGGCGGAGACGACGGTGTTCACGGGGTCCGTTCCCGGGTCCAGGGGGTGAGCAACCGCTGCGCGAGGAGGAGCAGCAGGTCCGCGACGACGGCGATGACGACGCACAGGACGGAGGCGGTGAGTACCTGGGCCTTGAAGTAGGTGTTCATCCCGGAGTAGATGAGGTTCCCGAGGCCCCCGTAGCCGACGATCGCGCCGATGGTCACGAGGGAGACGGCCGAGACGGTCGCGATCCGCAGTCCGGCCATGGCCGCGGGCAGCGCCAGCGGGAGTTCGACGGCGAGGAGGAGCCGGATCGGCCCGTAGCCCATGCCGCGCGCGGCCCGCCGCGTCTCCTCGGGCACGGCCCGCAGTCCCGCGAGGATGTTGCGGACCAGCAGGGTGAGCGAGTAGAGCACGAGGCCGCAGACGACGAGGGCGGCGGACAGTCCGTACACCGGCAGGAGCAGCGAGAACATCGCGAGTGACGGAATCGTGTACAGGACGGTCGTCAGTCCGAGCACCGGCGCGGCCGCCCCTCGCCAGCGTCGGGCGGCGACGGCCAGCGGGAGGGCGAGCAGGAGCCCGATGAGGACGGACAGGAACGTCAGCTGGAGGTGCTGGAGGACGGCGTCCCGGAGGATCTCGGCGCGGCTGGTGAGGTAGGCGCCGCAGAGCCACTCGTTGCGCGCGAGGCAGTCGTCGGGGGGCGCGGTCACCCGTCCATTGGAGCCCGGGAGGCGGGTGGCCGCCCGTCATGCTGGGCTGTTCGGGCTCCCCGTGCCGGAGCCGGGCGGGTCGTGCGTCCTGCTCGGGCGGGTGGCGTGCCGGTGGCGGGGGCCTGAGGGGGGCGGGTCCGGCCGTCCCGGGCCACGGGCGCACCCGTGCGACGTGGGGCGGCCCGTGACGCGCGCCGCGTCCGCACCCGCTCACCCCTCCGGCTCACGCGCCGCGTCCGCACCCGCTCACCCCTCCGGCTCACGCGCCGCGTCCGCAACAGCGCGCCCGCCCGCTCACCCGCAGTCCGCGCCTGTGCCCCCGAAGGCGGACAGGATGCGCTCGGCGGCGAGCGTGGGTGTCAGCTCACCGTTCCTGACCTGCTGTTCCAGGGCGGGCGTGAGGGTCCGTACGGCCGGATGGGCACGCAGGCGGCCGAGGAGTTCGTCGTGGACCATGGCCCAGGCCCAGTCCACCTGCTGGGCGCTCCGCTTCGCCGCCAGCCGGCCGCCCGCCTCCAGGAGCGCGCGGTGCTGTTCCAGCCTGTCCCAGACGCCGTCCAGCCCGGAGGACTCGCGGGCGCTGCAGCTGAGCACCGGCGGGGTCCAGGCTGCGTCGGCGGGATGCATCAGCCGCAGCGCGCCGGCGAGTTCGCGGGCGGCGGCGCGGGCGTCCCGCTCATGCGGGCCGTCGGCCTTGTTGACGGCGATGACGTCGGCCAGTTCCAGGACGCCCTTCTTGATGCCCTGGAGCTGATCGCCGGTGCGGGCCAGCGTGAGGAGCAGGAAGGTGTCGACCATGTTGGCGACGGTGGTCTCGGACTGGCCCACGCCGACGGTCTCCACCAGCACCACGTCGTAGCCCGCCGCCTCCATCACCACCATGGACTCACGGGTGGCCTTGGCCACCCCACCCAGGGTTCCCGCGCTCGGTGACGGCCGTACGAAGGCGGCCGGGTCGACCGCCAGCCGTTCCATACGGGTCTTGTCGCCGAGGATGGACCCACCGGTGCGCGTGGAGGAGGGATCGACGGCGAGTACCGCCACCCGGTGACCGAGGCCGGTGAGCAGCGTCCCGAACGCGTCGATGAAGGTGGACTTGCCCACGCCCGGCACCCCGCTGATGCCGATCCTCCGTGCGTTGCCGCTGTGCGGCAGCAGTTCGGTCAGCAGTCGCTGGGCGAGACCGCGGTGGTCGGGCCGGGTGGACTCGACGAGGGTGATGGCCCGGGCGATCCAGGCCCGCTTCCCGTCGAGTACACCCTTGACGTAGCTGTCGAGGTCGATGGGCATGCGCCGCTACAGCCCGTCGTGGCCGAGTGCGGCGCCGAGGCGCTCCACCAGGTCGTACGCCGCGTCCGGGATGACCGTGCCGGGCGGGAAGACCGCCGCGGCGCCCATCTCCAGCAGCGTCGGCACGTCCTGCGGGGGGATCACCCCGCCCACGACGATCATGATGTCCTCGCGCCCCTCGGCGGCCAGCTCCTCGCGCAGCGCGGGGACGAGGGTGAGGTGGCCTGCCGCCAGGGAGGACACGCCGACGATGTGGACGTCCGCCTCGACGGCCTGGCGGGCCACCTCGGCGGGGGTCTGGAACAGGGGGCCGACGTCGACGTCGAAGCCCAGGTCGGCGAAGGCGGTGGCGATCACCTTCTGGCCACGGTCGTGGCCGTCCTGGCCCATCTTGGCGACGAGGATGCGCGGACGGCGGCCCTCCGCCTCCTCGAACCGGTCGACCAGGGTCCGGGTGCGATCCACGGAAGGCGACTCCCCCGCCTCGTTCCGGTACACACCGGAGATGGTACGGATCTGGCCGGCGTGGCGGCCGTAGACCTGCTCCAGCGCGTCGGAGATCTCACCGACCGTGGCCATCGCACGGGCGGCGTTCACGGCCAGCGCCAGCAGGTTGCCGTCCAGGCCCGGGCCGGGTTCCCGCCCGGCCGCCTCGGTCAGCGCCCGCAGCGCGTCCTGACAGGCCGTCTCGTCGCGCTCCTCCCGCAGCCGCCGCAGCTTGGCGATCTGCTGGGCGCGTACGGAGGAGTTGTCGACCGCTCGGACGTCGATCCGCTCGTCGGTCTCCACCCGGTACTTGTTCACGCCGATCACGGGCTGCCGCCCGGAGTCGATGCGTGCCTGGGTACGGGCGGCCGCCTCCTCCACCCGCAGCTTGGGGATGCCCGCGTCGATGGCCCGGGCCATGCCGCCGGCCGCCTCGACCTCCTGGATGTGCTGCCAGGCCTTCCGTGCCAGGTCGTACGTCAGCCGCTCGACGTACGCGCTGCCGCCCCAGGGGTCGATCACCCGGGTCGTGCCCGACTCCTGCTGGAGCAGCAGCTGGGTGTTGCGGGCGATCCGCGCCGAGAAGTCGGTGGGCAGGGCCAGCGCCTCGTCGAGAGCGTTGGTGTGGAGCGACTGCGTGTGTCCCTGGGTGGCGGCCATGGCCTCCACACACGTACGGGTGACGTTGTTGAACACGTCCTGCGCGGTGAGCGACCAGCCCGACGTCTGGGAATGGGTGCGCAGCGAGAGCGACTTGCTGTTCTTGGGGTCGAACTGCTTGACCAGCTTCGCCCACAGCAGGCGCGCCGCGCGGAGCTTGGCGATCTCCATGAAGAAGTTCATGCCGATCGCCCAGAAGAACGACAGCCGGGGCGCGAAGGCGTCCACGTCCAGTCCGGCCTCCTGCCCGGCCCGCAGGTACTCCACGCCGTCGGCGAGGGTGTAGGCCAGCTCCAGGTCGGCCGTCGCCCCGGCCTCCTGGATGTGGTAGCCCGAGATGGAGATCGAGTTGTAGCGCGGCATCTTCTGCGAGGTGTAGGCGAAGATGTCGGAGATGATCCGCATGGAGGGCCGCGGCGGATAGATGTAGGTGTTGCGGACCATGAACTCCTTGAGGATGTCGTTCTGGATGGTCCCGGCCAGCTTCTCGGGCGGCACGCCCTGTTCCTCGGCGGCGACGATGTACAGGGCGAGCACGGGGAGCACGGCACCGTTCATCGTCATCGACACGGTCATCCTGTCGAGCGGGATGCCGTCGAAGAGCTGGCGCATGTCGTAGATCGAGTCGATCGCCACGCCCGCCATGCCGACGTCACCCGTCACACGCGGGTGGTCGCTGTCGTACCCCCGGTGGGTGGGCAGGTCGAAGGCGACCGACAGGCCCTTCTGGCCCGCGGCCAGGTTGCGCCGGTAGAAGGCGTTGGACTCCTCGGCGGTGGAGAAACCGGCGTACTGACGGATGGTCCACGGCTGGTTGACGTACATCGTCGGGTACGGGCCGCGCAGGAACGGCGCGATACCGGGCCGGGTGTCCAGGAAGTCCAGCCCCTCCAGGTCCCGGCCGGTGTACAGCGGCTTGACCGCGATGCCCTCCGGCGTCTCCCAGACCAGATCGCCGACGCTGGAGCCGGTCGACTCCTTGACCGCCGTCCGCCACTGCTCCTCGGTGATCTCCGGGGCGGCGTCCGCCGGCCGGCCGGCACCGGGACCGGCACCGGTGCCGTCCGCGGTCGGGAGGCCCTGGTCGGTCGTGTCGGGCCGGGCGGCCCCGTCGGGGGCCTCCGGGGCGAGGGGGACCTGCGAGAAGTCCGGAATGTGCGTCACGCCGCAACTCCCATGCGGTCGAGGGTGGAAGACAGGACGGCCACAGCGTCACAGCCCGCGAATACGTACTCGTCGACCCCGGCGTGCTCCGCGGGCCTGCCCGCGAGGAACACGCGGCTCGCGCCGGCCTCCTTCAGCGCCGCCGCCACCGCCTCGGCCTGCTCCTCGTAGAGCGCGTCGCCGGAGCAGAGGCAGGCGATGTCCGCCCCGCTCCGGGCGAACGCCTCGGCGACCGTGGCGGCGTCCACCGGTACGGGATCGTGGACGGGTTCGACGCCGCCGGCCTGGAAGAGGTTGGAGGCGAACGTGAGGCGAGCGGTGTGCGCGGAGGCAGGACCGAGCGCGGCGAGGAAGACGCGCGGGCGGGCACCGGTGGCGGCGAGGTGGGCGTCGGAGCGGGCGCGCAGCGCCTCGTACTCCTCGTCACGGCGCACCCGGGGCAGGCCGCCCTCGTTCCTCGGGGGCTGGGCGGAGGGCTCGCGGTGGACGGGCTTCTCGCCGAGGTTCGGGAACTCGCTGACACCCGTGACCGGTTCGCGGCGGCGGGCGAGGCCGCGTCGGCGCTTCTCCCAGGTGGCGGCGAGCCGTTCGCCGACCAGCCCGGAGCCGAGGGCCGCCTCCTGACCGCCGGCCCGTTCCAGTTCCTGGAAGAACTCCCAGGCCGCGTGGGCCAGTTCGTCGGTCAGGCGCTCCACGTACCAGGAGCCGCCCGCCGGGTCCGCGACCCGGCCCAGGTGGGACTCCTCCAGCAGGATGGTGGAGGTGTTGCGGGCGATGCGGCGGGCGAAGGCGTCCGGCAGGCCGAGCTCATGGTCGAAGGGCAGCACCGTCACCGCGTCGGCCCCGCCCACGCCCGCGCCGAGGCAGGCGATCGTGACCCGCAGCATGTTCACGTACGGATCACGACGGGTCATCATCACCGGAGAGGTCACGACGTGCTGGAGCTGCCCTCCCGCGTCCCCGGCGCCGCACGCCTCAGCCACCCTGGCCCACAGCCGGCGCGCCACCCGCAGCTTGGCGACGGTCAGGAACTGGTCGGCGGTGGCGGCGTAGCGGAACTCCAGCTGCCGGCAGGCCGCTTCGACGGACAGCCCGGCACCGGTGAGGTACCGCAGGTAGGCCACTCCGGTGGCCAGCGAGGCGCCCAACTCCTGCGCGGCGGAAGCCCCCGCCTCGTGGTAGGGCAGTGCGTCGACGGTCAGCGCCCGCAGGCCCGGATGGCTCTCGTGACAGAGCCGGGCGAGTTCCACGGCGTCGGCCGGGTCCACCGGCCCGCCGGTACGGGCGGCGAGGCCCAGCGGGTCCGCTCCGAGGTTGCCGCGCGCCGCCTCACGGGCCACGCCCCGCTCCTCGTACAGCCGCAGCAGCTCCCGAGCGGCGGCATCGCTCTCGCGGCCCGCGTCGAGCACCACCGGCGCCAGGTCGAGGTAGACCCCTTCGAGGGCCTGGGCCAGACCGCTCACGGGCACACCGGCTCCGCCCACGGCCAGCCACAGCGAGGTGACGCCGTTCTCCAGATCCGCGAGCACCGCCTCGTTGGCACGCCCGGGCTCGGGCAGCCGGTGCTGCTGCCGTACGTCCCAGCCGCCGACAGGCCTGCTGCCGCGGACGAACGGGGGAAAGCCGGGGTAGCCGGGGCCGGGAAGCGGGCCCCGCCCGGCGCCGCGTGCCGGGTCGGCGGCGTCCGTACCGGCGCCGCCCCCGGTGTCCCGCGCGGTGTAGAGGGGGCGCACCGAGAGCCCGTCCTCCAGCGTCGTCGCGAGGGCGTCGTCGGCCGCGGTTTCGGGCACGTCCTTGCCCGACTTGCGCAGCACCGCTGCTACGAGACTCTGCCACTGGTCGTGAGTGGCGTCGGGGAACTCGGCAGCGAGCGAAAGCCCGTCATCAGGCAGAACCGTCATGGTCGGATGCTAGGCCAGCGCCCGGGACCAGCAGCAGGGCCAACCGATGTGACCTTTCCCTCGCTTCCGGGGCGTCGGTCTCCGGGATGGGAGCGGGCATCCCGGCGCCGGGGATGGGGGGACGGACGGGTTGTCCCGGTAGCCCCGCTTGCCCCGCTTGCCCGGCGATGCCCGGCGATGCCCGCGAACCCCCTTACGGGCCCATCACCCGGCACCGGCCGCGCCCGGGGAGGAGGCCGACGCGGGGTGCCGCCGCCGGCGCCCACGACCGGGCCGCGGGCACGACCCCGTCCACGCTGCGGCGCGGTCGCCCAGCGACCCGGCCACCCGGCGACCCGGCCACCCGGCGGCGCAGCCCTGGGCCCGCTCCTGTCCGAGCGCTCCGCCAACGGCCCCGACCGGCGGTCTGGGGTGGGGCCGGGGTTCGGGGGGGCCTGGGCGGGGCCGGGCCCCGGGGGGGGCGGGCTCGGGGGGGGGGGGGCGGGCTCGGGGGCCGGGCTTCGAGTGGTCGGGGTTCGGGGCCGCGGGACAGGACACCGACCCGCGAGGCCGGCGCCGCCCACGGCCCGCACCCTTCCCGGACGACTCGGACGACACGGACGACACGGACGGCACGGGTGACACGGCCCGCACCGGGCGACGGGAACCGGGCGGAAGGCCCTGGACGTCGGCATGGGGCACCGGGCGGACGGCCCTGGACGTCGGGCATCGGACGACCACAGCCGCAGGTGAGTCGCCGGGCGTGGCCGTGGACACGGACGTCACCGCCGCCCCCTCCACCTGCCGACACCGACACGTTTCCGCCCTGTGCACGCTCGGACGGCGGCCCGTCCCGGAGGGCCCCGAAGTGCCGAACGGCCGTTCGCCCGGCGGAAATCCGGCCGGAAAAGCGGTGCACGCTTCTTGACCCCGACAACACGAACAGGCCAACATCTGGCCTCGGAGAGCGCTCTCCCGCACCATCTCCCCCCAACTTGAGGAGAACAACCCATGGCCAGAGCCGGCCTCATCCTGGCGGTACCACCACCGCGCCCCTTCGTGACCGCTCGTCAAGGCGTCGCGGGGGCCGTCGTGACCGCGCTCGTCGCCACGCTTCTGCTGTTCGCCCCGGCGGACAAGGCACAGGCCGCGCCCGTGCTCCTTTCCCAGGGCAAGTCGGTGACGGCGTCCAGCCAGGAGCACATCGGAACCCCCGCGACCGCGGCGGTCGACGGGGACAACGGAAGCCGCTGGTCGAGCGCGGCGTCCGACCCGCAGTGGATCCGCGTCGACCTCGGCTCGCAGTCGACCGTGAACCAGATCGTGCTGCGCTGGGAGGCCGCGTACGCGAAGGCGTACCGCATCGAGTTCTCCGGGGACGGCACGAACTGGTCGACGGCGTACTCGACCTCGGCGGGCACGGGCGGCACGGAGACCCTGAACGTCTCCGGCTCGGCCCGCTATGTGCGGATGTACGGGACGACCCGCGCCACCGGATACGGCTACTCGCTCTGGGAGTTCCAGGTGTACGGCACCGCGGGTGACGGCGGCGGCCCGACCATCCCGGGCGGCGGCGACCTGGGCCCCAACGTGCACGTCTTCGACCCCTCCACGCCGGGCATCCAGGCCAAGCTGGACCAGGTCTTCAAGGAGCAGGAGTCGGCCCAGTTCGGCAGCGGCCGGCATGCCTTCCTGTTCAAGCCCGGCACGTACAACGGCCTGAACGCCCAGATCGGCTTCTACACCCAGATCGCGGGTCTGGGCCTGCGCCCGGGCGACACCACCATCAACGGTGACGTGACGGTCGACGCCGGCTGGTTCAACGGCAACGCCACCCAGAACTTCTGGCGCGGCGCGGAGGGCCTGACCCTCAACCCGGTCAGCGGCACCAACCGGTGGGCGGTCTCCCAGGCGTCCTCGTTCCGGCGTATGCACGTCAAGGGCGGCCTGAACCTGGCGCCGAACGGCTACGGCTGGGCCTCCGGCGGGTACATCGCCGACAGCAAGGTCGACGGCCAGATCGGCAACTACTCGCAGCAGCAGTGGTA
The DNA here is from genome assembly GCF_036322365.1 of Streptomyces sp. SP18CS02. Lineage (NCBI taxonomy): Bacteria > Bacillati > Actinomycetota > Actinomycetes > Kitasatosporales > Streptomycetaceae > Streptomyces > Streptomyces sp. SP18CS02. Next base: position 69,227 of record NZ_JAQYXC010000262.1, on the reverse strand, counting down.
CACCCGTGACAGCTCCATCGGCGGCTGGTCCAACTCCGTGTGGAACCAGACCTTCTCGGGCGTCGAGGGCGCTCCGGCCACCTCGTTCCCCGAGCCCCGCTACACCACGCTCGACACCACGCCGGTCTCGCGCGAGAAGCCGTACCTCTACCTGGACGGCAGCGAGTACAAGGTGTTCGTCCCCGCCAAGCGGATCAACGCGCGCGGCACCACCTGGGCGAACGGCACCCCGCAGGGCGAGTCGATCCCGCTGAACCGCTTCTACGTGGTCAAGCCGGGAGCCACCGCCGCCACGATCAACCAGGCGCTGGCGCAGGGCCTGCACCTGCTGTTCACCCCGGGCGTCTACCACGTCGACCGCACCATCGAGGTCAACCGCGCCAACACGGTCGTGCTGGGCCTCGGCCTGGCCACGATCATCCCCGACAACGGCGTGACGGCGATGAAGGTGGCCGACGTGGACGGCGTCAAGCTCGCCGGCTTCCTGATCGACGCCGGACCGGTCAACTCCCCGACCCTGCTGGAGATCGGGCCCCAGGGCGCATCCGCGGACCACGCGGCCAACCCGACCACGGTCCAGGACGTGTACATCCGCATCGGCGGCGCCGGTGCGGGCAAGGCCACCACCAGCATGGTCGTGAACAGCGACGACGCGATCGTCGACCACACCTGGGTGTGGCGCGCCGACCACGGCGAAGGCTGGGGCTGGGAGACCAACCGCGCCGACTACGGCGTCCGCGTCCACGGCGACGACGTGCTCGCCACCGGTCTGTTCGTCGAGCACTTCAACAAGTACGACGTCGAGTGGTACGGCGAGCGCGGACGGACGATCTTCTACCAGAACGAGAAGGCGTACGACGCCCCAAACCAGGCCGCCATCCAGAACGGCGACACCAAGGGGTACGCCGCCTATCGCGTGGACGATGCGGTGAACACCCACGAGGCGTGGGGCCTGGGCAGCTACTGCAACTACAACGTCGACCCGACCATCCGCCAGGACCACGGGTTCAAGGCACCCGTCAAGCCCGGAGTGAAGTTCCACAGCCTGCTGGTGGTGTCCCTCGGCGGAATGGGCCACTACAACCACGTCATCAACAACACCGGCGCCTCCACCGTGCCGGCGGGAACCTCGACCGTCCCCTCGACGGTGGTCTCCTTCCCCTGAGCGGTGACGCCATGGCACTCCGGCCGGCCTGACGGGCCGTGAGTGAGGCGAAGAGCACGCCGCCCGGGCCCGGGCCCCTCCTTCGGGAGGCCCGGGCCTCCGCGCGGCACCCCGACGAGGAGCGGTCCGCCGCGGCCGTCGCGCCCCGCCATGCCCAGCGGGCCCCGGGTACGGGCTCCGCGGGACGGGGAGCCTGCCGAGTGCGGAAGCGTGCGCGACACGTTGACAGTCGTACGTCCTCGCGACACTCTCGGAGAGCGCTCTCCAGCTGTCGCCACGCGCCGGCTCACCACTCCCGCCGCCCTCGTCGGGCCGCGTTCCCCGCCTTCCGCCGCTTCCCCCGCTTCTCCTGCACCTTTCCCCTCCCTCCCCTTCTCGCCTCCGCCGGGAGCCAATGTGTTCAGACCCCCCGCACTTGTCCCCGCCCGCCCCGCAGCGGGCGTGCTGATCCTCTCCCTCGGCGCTCTGCTGGCGTCGTCGCTCACCCTCACCGCAGCACCGAGGGCCATGGCCGCCGACACCCTGTTGTCCCAGGGCAAGACCGCTACCGCCTCGTCCCAGGAAGGAGCCGCGTACGCCGCGTCGGCGGCCGTCGACGGCAACCTCACAGGCACTCGCTGGTCCAGCCAGTGGTCCGACCCGCAGTGGATCCAGGTCGACCTGGGGAAGAAGGCGAACCTCAGCCGGGCCGTGCTCACCTGGGAGGGCGCCTACGGCAAGGGGTACGAGATCCAGGCGTCGGACAACGGCACCGACTGGACCACCCTGAAGAAGGTGACCGACGGAGACGGCGGCACCGACGACCTCGCCCTCACCGGCTCCGGCCGCTACGTCCGGATGCTCGGTACCGCCCGCCCCGGCGGCTACGGCTACTCCCTGTGGGAGTTCCAGGTCTACGGCTCCGAGGGCACGACCCAGCCCCCGCCCGGCGGCGCGGTCAAGGTCACCGGCGCACAGGGCGCGTGGCAGCTCACCGTCGGCGGCCAGCCCTACACCGTCAAGGGCCTGACCTGGGGCCCCTCGATGGCGGACGCCCCGAAGTACCTGCCCGACCTGAAGTCGATGGGCGTCAACACCGTCCGCACCTGGGGCACGGACGCGAGCTCCAAGCCACTGCTCGACGCGGCCGCCGCGAACGGCCTGCGCGTGCTGAACGGCTTCTGGCTCCAGCCCGGCGGCGGTCCCGGCAGCGGGGGATGCGCCGACTACGTGACCGACACCGCGTACAAGTCGACCATGCTCACCGAGATCGCCAAGTGGGTCGAGACCTACAAGAGCCACCCGGCGACCCTCATGTGGAACGTCGGCAACGAGTCCGTCCTCGGCCTCCAGAACTGCTACAGCGGCACCGAGCTGGAGGCCCAGCGCAACGCCTACACGACCTTCGTCAACGACGTCGCCAAGAGGATCCACACCATCGACGCCGACCACCCGGTCACCTCGACCGACGCGTGGACCGGCGCCTGGCCGTACTACAAGCGCAACGCGCCCGACCTCGACCTGTACTCGATGAACGCCTACGGCGACATCTGCGGCGTCCAGCAGGACTGGGTGGAGGGCGGCTACACCAAGCCCTACATCATCACCGAGACCGGCCCGGCGGGTGAGTGGGAGGTGCCCGACGACGCCAACGGCGTCCCGGACGAGCCCACCGACATGCAGAAGCGCGACGGCTACACCAAGGCGTGGGAGTGCACGACCGGCCACCGCGGCGTGGCGTTGGGTGCGACCCTCTTCCACTACGGCCTGGAGCACGACTTCGGCGGGATCTGGTTCAACCTGATCCCCGACGGCCTCAAGCGGCTGTCGTACTACTCGGTCAAGAAGGCGTTCACCGGCACCAACGCGAGTGACAACCTGCCGCCGGTCGTCAGCGGCATGACCGTCACGCCCGCCGGGTCCGCCCCCGCGGGCAAGGAGTTCACCGTCCGCGCCGACATCCGCGACCCTGAGGGCGACCCGGTCACGAACAAGATCTTCCTCAGCGGCAACTACGCCAACGGCGACAAGCGGCTCGTCCCGGCGCAGTTCAGGTCGACCGGCGCCGGCACCTTCGCGGTCACCGCACCCGAGAAGCTCGGCGTGTGGAAGGTCTACATCCAGTCCGAGGACGGCCGCGGCAACGCCGGCATCGAGACGAAGTCCGTGAAGGTCGTCGCCCCGCCGATGACCGGCGTGAACGTGGCCCTGAACAAACCCACCACCGCGTCCAGCGCGCAGGCGTCCTACGGCGACTGCCCGTGCCCCGCCTCGAACGCCACCGACGGGAAGGCCGACACTCGCTGGGCCAGCGACTGGAGCGACCCGCAGTGGATCTCGGTCGACCTGGGGTCACGCGTACCGGTCCGCGCCCTCCAGCTCGTGTGGGACCCGGCCTACGCCAAGTCCTACGAGGTCCAGGTGTCCGACGACGGCACCACCTGGCGCACGGTCCACACCACCACCACCGGCAACGGCGACATCGACACCATCGATGTCGCGGCGACCGCCCGTCACGTCCGTCTCCACCTGACGGCCCGCGGGACGGGCTGGGGCTACTCGCTCCACGAGTTCGGCGTCTACAGCTGACGCACCACGCCCCGGCAGGGGGTGGCGCTCAGCCCCCTGCCGGGTCCCCACTCCTCACCCCGGGAAGAATCTCCTGTCGGTCCCGCAGCTCATCCACGACAAGGCCGGTCTCCGACCCTGAAGGGCGAAGGCCATGGCCGGCCCCGCATCGTGGGCGGTCCGCAGTGCGACACCCCCAGGACCGGACGCGCCCCGTGGCGAGTGCCGCCCGCGACGCGGACCACCGGCCGCCCTGATCGGCGACGGTACCGGCCGCCCGGCCCGTCCCGCCCCTCGCCGGGGGCGGGACGGACCGGGCTTCACGACGTCACCGGTCCGGGGCGGCGGAGCCGGTGGGGTCCGCGCGCCGAACGCCGAGCCCGGCGAACCGGCGGATCCCGTACGGGCGGGCCGATGATGTCCGCGCGCCGAACGCCGAGGCGGGCGCGGCGGCGCCCGCCTCGATCCGTTCGGTCAGCGCCCGGACCGCCCGGCGTCGCCCACCACCACGGCGGCACGCAGGGGCGACGCTCCGGCCGACGGCCCCACGATCACCTGGTAGGTACCCGGCTCCACGCGCCATCCGCCGTCGGTCCGCGACCAGTGCCGCAGCGCGCGTGCCGGAACGGTGATCGCCGCGGTGGCCGCCTCCCCGGGGTCCGCTTCGACCGCCGCGTACCCGGCGAGCCACCGCGGCGGGCGCTCCACCGCCGAATCCGGCCGCGCCAGATAGACCTGGACGACCTCCCGGCCCCGCCGCTCCCCCGTGTTGAGGACGCGGGCGCGGACCGTGAAGGAGTCCGCGTCCGCCGGCAGTACCGCGGGGGCGGTCACTTCCTCGTACGCCCAGGTGGTGTACCCCAGACCGTGGCCGAACCAGTAGGCGGGCTCGCGGCCCTCGCGGAGCCAGGCCCGGTGACCGATGTGCAGCCCTTCGATGTAGGGCAGGACGCCGCCCTCCGGCCGGGTTCCGGTGACGGGTGCGTCGGCGAGGGCGGCGCCCCACGTGGTGGGCAGCCGTCCGCCCGGCTCGGCGCGGCCGAACAGGACGTCGGCGATGCCGTGCCCCGCCTCCTGGCCCGGGAACCAGGTCAGGAGCAGCGCCCCGGCGTCCGCGCGCCACGGCGTCTCCACCGGGCCGCCGGTGTTGAGGACGACCACGGTGCGGGGGTTGGCGGCCGTCACCGCCCGTACCAGCTCGTCCTGGTCGCCCGGGAGCGCGAGCGAGGTCCGGTCGTGCCCTTCCCTCTCGCTGTCCTGTGTGGTGCCGACGAAGACGACAGCGGCGTCCGCGTGCCGGGCGGCGTCGGCCGCCCGGGCGATGGCCGGCCCGCTCTCCACGGGCGGCGGTCCGGCGGTCACCACGACGGCGCGACCGGTGCCCTCGGAGAGTTCGCGCCGTGCCACGACGCGCACCGCGTGCGCGGCCATGAGGGGGAGGCGCGCGTACTGGACGGGCGGGCTCACATGGACCACGGCCGGGTCGTCCGTCTCGCACGGGAACTCACCGTCGATCAGGGCGTGCCCGTCCACCGTCAGGGTCATGCGGCCGAAACCGCCGATGCCGAAGGTCCACTCGCCCCCGACCGTGGGCAGAAGCCTGGCGCTGACCTCCACCACGTGCGCGCCCGGCGGTCGCGGCGGCTCCAGCTGGCAGCCGGACAGGCGGTGACCCGCGTAGAGCTCCTCGCCGGCCGCGTCCAGCACACGCAGCAGCACGCCGGCGAGCCCGTCGCGCGGATTGCGGCACTGCGCCGCCCTGAGCGGTGGGGGAACGGTCAGCGCCGGACCGGGCACGTGGAGGACACGCGACCCGCCGCCGAGGGCGGCGCGGACGGCGTCCAGCGGCGTGATCACGTTCTCCGGGAAGACGCCGGCGCTGCCGCCGCCCTGGACCCTGGGGTCGGTGGCGTGTGCGCCGATCACCGCGACCGTACGCAGGGCGGCGGGGTCGAGCGGCAGCAGGCCGCGGTTGTGCAGCAGGACCGATCCCGCCGCGACGGCGCGCCTCAGCAGTGACGGCACCTCGCGGGAGTGCGCCGCGGCGGGGGCCGCCGGACGGACGGAGGAGGCCACCTCGTCCGGGCTCCCGAGCACCCCGACCCGGCCGGCGAGGCGGAGCAGCCGGCGGACCTTGTCGTCGACGGCCCCCGTGGGCACCTCCCCGTCGAGGACCGCTCGCACCAGGGCCTCGTCCCAGGCACTGCCGGGGCCCGGCATCACGAGGTCCTGACCGGCGAGGGCGGAGGCCACGGTGGACCGCACGGCGCCCCAGTCGGAGACGACGACGCCGTCGAAGCCCCACTCGCTCTTGAGCGGCTCGTGCAGCAGTGGACTCTCCGTCATGGTGGCGCCGTTGACCCCGTTGTACCCGGCCATGACGAGCCAGACGCCGGCCTCGACCGCGGCTTCGAAGGGGGCGAGGTAGACCTCGCGCAGGACCCGCTCGTCGACGCGGACGTCGACGGTGAGCCGTTCGGTCTCGGAGTCGTTGGCCACGTAGTGCTTGGCGGTGGCCGCGGTGCCGTGGGCCTGGATGCCCCGGATGAGCGCGGCGCCGGTACGGCCCGTGAGCTCGGGATCCTCGGAGAAGCACTCGAAGTGGCGGCCTCCCAGCGGCGAGCGGTGCAGGTTGAGGGTGGGGGCCAGGACGATGTGCACCCCCTTGCGCCGGGCCTCGGACGCGAGCAGTCCCCCCAGCCGGGCGACCAGGCCCTCGTCCCACATCGCGCCCAACGCGGAGGCGGAGGGCAGCAGGACGGAGGTGTCGCGCTCGTCCCAGGCCTCGCCCCGTACGCCGGCGGGTCCGTCGGACGTCGCCATCCACCCGAGGGCGACGGCCGGTTCGCCGTGTGTGCGCCAGGTGGTCGCTCCGGTGAGCAGCCGCACCTTCTGTCTCAGATCCAGCTTCTCCAGCAGCCGGTCCAGCTCTTCCTCGGTCACCTGTTCGTTCACCTGTCCGCCTCCTCGGCACCCCACGGGAGAGCGCTCTCCGTGGAGCATGGCCAAGGGGCCCCGAGAGTGTCAACGAGGCGGCCGCGGCGGCCCGGCGGGCCGCGCCGGCGTCCCACCGCGCATCAGGGTCCGGGCCGGTCACTTCTGTACGCGCTCCCGCAACGCGGTTCGCCAGGCCGGGGCTTCGGACTCCCGTACCGGTTCGGCGCTCCGCCCGCCCCGGGCGAAGAAGCCGGCGAGCGGCAGCGTGGCGGCGCCGACCGTGACCGCGTCCGGGCCCAGCCTGCCGAGGTCGATGACGACCCGGCCGGCCGGATAGCTGAGGGAGTACGCGGTGGCGTGGGTGCGCACCGAGGCGAGGAAGCGGGAGCCGAGCTGGAGTCCGGCCCAGCCGCCGATGAGGATGCGCTCGGGCTGGAAGAGGTTGATCAGGCCGGACAGGCCGGCCCCCAGGTACTCGGCCGTCTCCTGGAGGACGGCCTGGGCCACGGCGTCGGGCTCCTCGTCGCCCGCCGGATAGGCGGCGGCGAGCAGCGCCGTCAGGGCGGTCTCCTCGTCGGCACCCTCCGGGGAGCGTCCGCCCGCCTCCCGCCATCTCGCCAGCAGCGCCTCCGCCCCGGTGTACGCCTCCAGGCAGCCCAGCGCGCCGCACCGGCAGCGCCGGCCCCCCACGCTCACGGTGACGTGGCCCCATTCGAGGGCCCTTCCCTGGTCCACCACGTCCGTGACCAGGCAGGCCCCGACACCGGACCCGAAAAGGATCACGGCCACGCTCTGCGCGCCGCGTCCGGCGCCGAACCACATCTCCGCCTGCCCGAGGGTCCTGGCGCCGTTGTCGATGAAGTACGGAACGGAGTCGGGGAGCCGGCAGGACGCGCGCAGCAGCTGCTCCAGCGGGACGGCGTCCCAGCCCATCGTCTGGCCGTGGACGACCGCCCCCCGGTGGGGTGTGGGGGCCACGATGCCGGGCACGCCCACTCCGACACCGATGAGCCGCTCGGGTGCGACGTCCGCGTCGGCGAGCACCTTGGCGATGCCGTGGCGGATGTGCTCCACGATCACGTCGACGTCGTAGCCGTCGCCGGTCAGGGGTCTCTCCACCCGGGCGAGTTCGGTGAGCGTGAGGTCGAAGAGCTCGACCCTGACCCGGGTCTCGCCCACGTCGACGCCGATGAGGTATCCGCTCGTGGGGACGACGCGCAGCAGGATGCGCGGGCGTCCGCCGTCGGAGCCGATGCTGCCCGCCTCCTCGACCAGTCCGTCGGCGGCCAGTTCGCCGACGACGTTGCTGATGGAGCCGGAGCTGAGCCCGGTGGCGGGGCCGAGCGCGTGGCGGCTCATCGGCCCGTCGAAGTACAGCCGTTGCAGTACGGCGGCGCGGTTGCCGCGCCGCAGGTCACTCACCGTACGTCCGTTCCATCCAGCCATGCGGCTCCCCTTCGGTGTGCGTTACCTCGCGAGACGACCTTGCGCGACCCCTTGACGTTACAGCCACCAAGAGCTTAACTCACGTCCTAAATTAAGCCTTGAGGGCATTCAGGAGTTGAAGCCGCGTTCCGCCGGCCCCGCCGCCCTCCGGCCTTGACGCTCCTCCGGAAAGGGACACCTGGAGCCATGCGCAGATTCCGAGCAGTAGCCAGTAGTGCCGTCGCCGTCTCCCTGCTCGCCACCGCGACCGCATGCGGCGGGGGATCGGCGACCGGCGGCAGCGGTTCCAACGAATCGCCGAAGACGCTCACCTACTGGGCTTCCAACCAGGGCCCGAACCTTGAGGCCGACAAGAAGATCCTTGAGCCGGAGCTCAAGAAGTTCGAGCAGCGGACCGGGATCAAGGTCAAGCTCGAAGTCGTCCCCTGGTCCGACCTGCTCACCAGGATCCTGACCGCCACCACGTCCGGACAGGGACCGGACGTCCTGAACATCGGCAACACCTGGACGGCGTCCCTGCAGTCCACGGGCGCCCTGCTGCCGTGGGACGAGAAGAACTTCTCGAAGATCGGCGGCAAGGACCGGTTCGTCGAGTCGGCGCTGGGGTCGACCGGCAAGCCCGGCTCGGACCCGGCGGCGGTGCCGCTGTACTCGATGGCGTACGCCCTCTACTACAACAAGAAGATGTTCCAGGAGGCGGGCGTCACCAAGCCGCCGGCCACCTGGGACGAACTGGTCGCCACCGGCAAGAAGCTGTCCAAGGACGGCAAGTGGGCACTGGGCGCCGAGGGTTCCAACCTGTCCAACAACATCCACCAGGTGTTCGTCCTCGGCAAGCAGCACGGCGTCGACTTCTTCGACGCCGAGGGCAAGCCCGACTTCACGTCCGACGGGGCCGTGGCCGCGGTCAAGCAGTACGTCGACCTGATGGCGCAGGAGAAGATCATCGCCCCGGGCAACGCCGAGTACGCGCAGAACCAGTCGCTGAGCGACTTCGCCAAGGACAAGACGGCGATGGTGCTCTGGCAGGCAGCCGCCTCCACCTTCAAGTCCCAGGGCATGAACGACGACGAGTGGGGCGTCGCTCCCGTTCCGGTCCGGTCCGGCGCGCCCGGGCAGGGCAAGGCGACCAACTCGATGGTCGCGGGCATCAACTTGGCGGTGTTCAAGAACACCAAGAACATCGACGGCGCGCTGGAGTTCGTGAAGTTCATGACCAGCGACGAGGAGCAGAAGCTCCTGTGCAAGACCTACGGATCGGTCCCGCCGGTCAAGGCCGCCCAGAGCGACCCCGGCTTCGACCGCCCCGAACTGAAGGTCCTGCGCGACACGCTCGCCACGAGCGCCGCCGCGCTCCCGCAGGTCCCCAACGAGTCCCAGTTCGAGACCGTCGTCGGCACCGCCGTCAAGAACCTGTTCGCGGCCGCCGCCGCGGGCCGTCCCGTGACCACCGAGTCGGTGAAGGCCGAGCTCACCAAGGCCCAGCAGCAGATGCCCCAGCAGTGAGTGACACGACCATGACCACGACCGCTGTCCAGGACGTCCGGGAGCGGGACGTGCGCAAGCGCTCCCCCGGGACGGCGCGGCCCCCGCGCCGCCCCGGGCGGATCCGCCGCATCGCGCTGCCCTACCTGCTGCTTCTGCCCGCGCTCCTCCTGGAGCTCCTCGTCCACCTGCTGCCGATCGTCTTCGGCGTCCTCATGAGCTTCAAGGAGCTCACCCAGTTCCATCTCCGTGACTGGAGCACCGCTCCCTGGCTCGGGCTGGAGAACTACCGGGTCTCGATCGACTTCGACGCGCCCATCGGCCAGGCCCTCCTGAAGTCGTTCGTGACCACGTGCCTGTTCACCTTCCTGTCCGTCGGACTGTGCTGGCTGATCGGGACGGCCGCCGCCATCTCCATGCAGGAGACGTTCAGGGGCCGCGGTGTGCTGCGGGCACTGTTCCTGGTTCCCTACGCCCTGCCGGTCTACGCCGCCGTCATCACCTGGGCCTTCATGTTCCAGCGGGACAACGGGTTGATCAATCACGTCCTGCACGACCAGCTCGGTCTCACCGACAGCCCGTCGTTCTGGCTGATCGGCGACAACAGCTTCTACGCCCTGCTCACCGTCTCGGTCTGGAAGGGCTGGCCGTTCGCCTTCCTGATCATCATGGCGGGTCTGCAGAACATCCCGAAGGAGCTCTACGAGGCCGCGGCCCTGGACGGCGCCGGCGTGTGGCAGCAGATCCGCCGGATCACCCTGCCGTCCCTGAGCTCCGTCAACCAGGTGCTGCTGCTCGTGCTGTTCCTGTGGACGTTCAACGACTTCAACACGCCGTTCGTGCTGCTCGGCAAAGCGGCACCGGAGGCGGCGAACCTCGTGTCCGTCCACATCTACCAGTCGTCGTTCGCCACCTGGAACTTCGGCACCGGATCCGCCATGTCCGTCCTGCTGCTGCTGTTCCTGCTGCTGGTGACGGCCCTCTACCTCCTGTTCACCTCCCGTGGGAGGAAGCACTCCGATGTCTAGTCCCTCTCCCGCGCCCGGCGCTCCCGTCCGCAGGTCCCCCATGGCGGCCCCCCTGTCCTTCGTGTGGTTCCGGCGGATCTTCCTGGCGCTGCTGGCGGCGTTCGTCCTGCTGCCCGTGTACGTCATGGTCTCCAGCTCGCTGAAACCGCTGGAGGACGTGTCGGGCGAGTTCAGGTGGATTCCCAGCGGACTGACCATCCGTCCCTACATCGACATCTGGGGCACGGTCCCGCTCGCGGACTACTTCGTGAACTCCCTGATCGTGGCGGGCGCCGCGACCGTCTGCTCGGTGACCATCGCGGTGTTCGCCGCGTACGCCGTCAGCCGCTACCGGTTCCGCGGCAAGCGCGTCTTCACCGTCACGGTGCTGTCCACGCAGATGTTCCCCGGCATCCTCTTCCTGCTGCCGCTCTTCCTGATGTACGTCAACATCGGCAACGCCACCGGTGTCGCCCTGTTCGGTTCGCGCGGCGGTCTGATCCTCACGTATCTGACGTTCTCGCTCCCGTTCTCCATCTGGATGCTCATCGGGTACTTCGAGTCGGTCCCCCGGGATCTCGACGAGGCCGCGATGGTCGACGGCTGCGGACCGCTCGGCGCGCTCTTCCGCGTCGTCGTCCCGGCCTCGGTGCCCGGCATCGTCGCCGTGGCCGTCTACGCCTTCATGACGGCCTGGGGCGAAGTCCTCTTCGCGTCGGTGATGACGAACGAGACGACGCGCACGCTCGCCGTCGGCCTCCAGGGCTACTCCACCCAGAACGACGTGTACTGGAACCAGGTCATGGCGGCCTCGCTCGTCGTGAGCGTGCCCGTGGTCGCCGGATTCCTGCTGCTGCAGCGCTATCTGGTCACCGGGCTCACCGCCGGCGCCGTCAAGTGACCGGTCCGCGCCCCCTTACCGCGCTCCACCTAGAAAGGACGTTCGTGACCGAGTTCATCGACCTCGCCGCCCTCCCGCGGGACTTCGCCTGGGGCACCGCCACCTCGGCGTACCAGATCGAGGGGGCCGTCGCCGAGGACGGCCGCGCCCCGTCGATCTGGGACACCTTCGCGCACACCCCCGGCCGGATCGACAACGACGACCACGGCGATGTCGCCTGCGACCACTACCACCGCTGGCGCGAGGACATCGCGCTGATGAAGCGGCTGGGCACCAACGCGTACCGGCTGTCCGTCGCCTGGCCCCGTGTCGTGCCGGGCGGCGACGGCGAGGTCAACGCCCGCGGCCTGGACTTCTACGACCAGGTGGTCGACGGCCTGCTGGAGGCGGGGATCACCCCGTCCGTGACCGTCTACCACTGGGACCTCCCGCAGGCCCTGCAGGACCGCGGCGGCTGGCCCGAGCGGGACACCGCCGAGCACCTCGCGGCCTACGCGTCGGCCGTCGCCGAACGGCTCGGTGACCGCGTCACCCACTGGGCCACCCTGAACGAGCCCCTGTGCTCGGCGTGGATCGGCCACCTCGAAGGCCGCATGGCTCCGGGCCTGACCGACCTGACCGCCGCGGTCCGGGCCTCCTACCACCTGCTGCTCGGCCACGGTCTGGCCACCCAGGCGATCCGGGCGGCGGTGCCGGACGCCCGGATCGGCATCGTCAACAACCTGTCCACCGTGGCGCCGGCCGGCGACCGTCCGGAGGACGTCGCCGCGGCGCGGCGCATGGACGGCCACACCAACCGCTGGTGGCTCGACCCGGTCCACGGCCGTGGCTTCCCGGCCGACATGCTGGAGGTCTACGGCGTCGAGCTGCCCGAGCGGCCCGGCGACCTCGACACCATCGCCGCTCCGCTGGACTGGCTCGGCCTCAACTACTACTTCCCCGCCGTGGTGGCCGACGACCCGACGGGCCCGGCGCCGTTCGCCCGCCAGGTGCCCCGCCCCGGGTTCCCGCACACCGGCATGGACTGGGAGATCGACGCGTCCGGCATCGAGACGCTCCTGCTGCGCCTCACCGAGGAGTACGGCGCCCGCAGCATCTACGTCACCGAGAACGGCTCCGCCTACCCCGACGTGGTGCTCGACGACGGCACCATCGACGACACCGAGCGCACCCGGTACCTGGAGCAGCATCTCGCGGCCTGCGCGAGCGCCACCCGCAAGGGCGCGCCGCTGGCGGGTTACTTCGCGTGGTCGCTGCTGGACAACTTCGAGTGGGCGTACGGCTACGACAAGCGGTTCGGGCTCGTCCACGTCGACTACAAGACGCAGCAGCGCACGATCAAGGGCAGTGGTCACCGTTACGCGGACATCATCCGCGCGCACGGTGGCAGCCTCGGCGGCTCGGACCGGGCGGCCTGACCCCGCACCGGCCGGGCCGGCGGGCGCGGAACACCATCGTTCCGCGCCCGCCGGCACGTCCTTCCCCGACGCCGGCGGCGCTCGTCCGTGGCCGCCCGTCCCGGTGCGGGATCCGGCTCACAGCTCCGGCGGGACGGGCGAGCGGCGGGCCGCCACCGCCCGGCGGGTCGCCTCCGCGATGAGATCGGCGTTGATCGCCACAGCGGCCCGCACACCCCCGGCGGCGGCACCGATGACCTGCTCGTTCAGGTCGGCGACGTTGCCTGCCACCCATACTCCGGCGAGCGCGGTGGCGCCCGTCGGGTCGGCCGGGACATGGTGGCCGACCACCTGTCCGCCCCGTTCCAGATCGGCGGTCTCCAGCCCCAGCGAGGTGAGGAAGCCGGCGCGGGCCGTCATGCGCGGGGCGACCACGAGCGCCTGCCGGGCGACCTCGCGGCCGTCGGCCAGCCGGATCGCGGTGAGGCGTCCGTCCGTCGTCACCAGGCCGCTCACCTCGCCCTCCACCACGGTGACGCCGAGGGCGGCGAGCTGCTCCGCCTCCTCGTGGCCGGGCCGGGCAGCGGTGTGCTGGAAGAGCGTGATGTCACCGCTCCACTGCCGCCACATCAGCGCCTGGTGAACGGCGAGAGGTCCGGTCGCCAGGATGCCGATGGCCTGGTCCCGGACCTCCCATCCGTGGCAGTACGGGCAGTGCAGCACGTCCTTGCCCCACAGCTCGCGCACGCCGTCCACCTGCGGCAGCTGGTCGATCAGGCCGGTGGTGACCAGCAGACGGTCGGCGCGTACGGCGCCGCCGCCGGCCAGCAGCACACGGAACCCGCCGTCGTCGCCGCGCTCGGCGCCGACGACGGTGCCCTCCGTGATCCGCCCGCCGTGGGCGCGCACCTCGTCGCGGCCGTCCGCGACGAGCCTGCCGGGCGGGGTGCCCTCTCGGCCGAGGTAGGCGTGGACGCCATCGGCCGGCGCGTTGCGCGGCTGTCCGGAGTCGATCACCAGGACCGATCGACGTGCCCGTGCGAGGGTGAGGGCCCCGCTGAGTCCGGCGGCACCCCCGCCCACCACCACGACCTCGAAGTGCTCTTCCGCGCTCGGGACAGCGGCCTCGGTACCGGCCGGGTTCCGCGTGGTCATCTCGTGTACCTCCGTGTGTGCGGTGAAGGTCCGTCTCTGCGCAGAGCGTCGTCCGGCCGTGCGGACTTGACAAAGATTCTTGCCGGACTGGCAAACGGCCGGACGGCTGACGACGAGGTCCCCGAGGTGCTGAGCACGGTGGGCCCACGGCTGCGGGCGCCGCGTGGACAGCGCGGCGACACCCTGGCCCAGCCGAGCGGGACCACCGGCATCTCCCTCAGCACCCTGTCACGTCCGGAGCCGGCGCGACGCCCCGGACCGCCGGCGGCCGGGGCCGGTGTTCCGGTCAGGGCGGTGAGCACGGTCCGGCCGTCGGCGCCGTCCGCTTCCGGTGATGGTCGGCAGGGGCGCGCAGAGCGCCGCGGGGGCGGCGCGTATGCTGCGCTGGGCGGGCTGGGCACTGGGGGTTCCTGCCTGATCCTCGCCCTCGGCGGAGGTCACGGCGGGCTGCTCGACGGCGCCGTCCCGCTGGGCGGCACGCTGGTTCCGTGCTCTGCGGGCCGTACCGGGCGGACGCCGGCCGGAGGCTCTCCTTCGGGCGGCCCCACCGGACCGGCAGGGGGTCCAGGCGGTCCTCTCCTCGGGCGGGGCTCCGGCGGTCCACCGGCCCGTGGCTGCTGACCTCCCCGACCGTCGGCACCGGTGTGACCGGCCGGGTCGTCCTGGCGGCGCTGTCCGTGCTGCCGGGACCGGCCGGGCCTCCGCTGGTGCGCGGTCCGGAGAAGGCCCGTGCCCGCCCGGAGCCCCTCCTGAAAACCGGGCCGCGCCCGGATCCACCGTACGACCGAAACGAGCGAGCACGATGACCGTACAGCGACGACACGACCCCGATGTGCGCGGCTTCGCCAGCGACAACTACGCGGGGGTCCACCCCGAGATCCTGGAGGCGATCGCGGTCGCCAACGGCGGCCACCAGGTCAGCTACGGCGAGGACGTCTACACCGAGCACCTGCAGGAGGTGTTCCGCGGCCACTTCGGCCCCGGCGCCCGCACCTTCCCGGTCCTCAACGGCACCGGTGCCAACGTCGTCGCCCTCCAGGCGATGCTCGACCGCTGGCAGGCGGTCGTCTGCGCCGAGTCGGCCCACATCAACGTCGACGAGTGCGGGGCGCCGGAGAAGGTGGGCGGCATCAAGCTGCTGACCGTCCCCGCCGGGGACGGCAAGCTGACCCCCGAGCTGATCGACCGTCAGGCCTGGGGCTTCGACGACCAGCACCGGGCCCAGCCCAAGGTCGTCTCGATCACCCAGTCCACCGAGTTCGGCACGTGCTACACACCGGATGAGATCCGTGCCGTCTGCGACCACGCCCACGACCTGGGCATGCTGGTCTACCTGGACGGCGCGCGGCTGGCGAACGCGGCCGCCACCCTGGGTGTGCCGCTGCGCGCGATGACCACCGACGCGGGCGTGGACGTCCTCTCGCTCGGGGGCACCAAGAACGGCCTCCTGCTCGGTGAGGCCGTGGTCGTGCTCAACGAGGACGCCGTGCGCGGCATGCACCACATACGCAAGGCCGGTATGCAGCTGGCGTCGAAGATGCGCTTCATCTCCGCCCAGTTCGAGGCCCTGCTCGGCGGCGACCTGTGGCTGCGCTCGGCCGGCCACTCGAACGCGATGACGCGGCGCCTGTACGAGGCGGTCCGCGACCTGCCGGGCCTGGAGATCCCGCGCCCGGTCCAGGCGAACCAGATCTTCGCGATCCTGCCCCGCCAGGTGACCGAGCGCCTTCAGAAGCGGTTCCGCTTCTACGTCTGGAACGAGCAGATCGGCGAGGTCCGCTGGATGACCTCCTTCGACACCACCGAGGCGGACGTGGACGCCTTCGCGGCGGCCATCGCGGAGGAGCTCGCCGCCGGCTGACCCCGGCCACCACACGGGAGGGGCAGGTACGGCGATCCGTCCGTACCTGCCCCCTCGCTGTGCAGCGGCCCCGCCGCCGGCGGTCGGCGCGGAGCCGTCCGGACCGCCGGCTCATCCGGCCCCGGTGGCGGCCTCGGCCGTCTTCTCCCCGCGCTCGGCCTCCGCCTTCTCCCCGCGCTCGATCTCCGCGCGTTCCGCCGCGCTGAGCTCGATGCAGAACTCGTTGCCCGCCGGGTCCGCGAGGACCACCCATCCCCGCCCGTCCGGCCTGCGCCGGTCGTCGACGACGGTGGCGCCGAGCGCCGAGACCCGTGCCACCTCCTCGTCGCGCGGGATGTCCGGCTGCAGGTCGAGGTGCACCCGGTTCTTCAGCGTCTTCTTCTCCCCCACCCGCACGAAGAGCAGGGTGGGACGGCCGTCGGGCACGTCCAGCGTCGCCTCCTCGTCCCCCGGTTCGTCGTCCGGTCCGAGCGGATGGCCGAGCACCCGGCTCCAGAACCGGGCCAGGTCGTAGGGCTCGTGCGGTTCGGCGCAGTCGATGGTGATATGGCGTACGACGGACGTCACTCGGTCTCCTCGCGAGTCAGGAACACGAGGACCGTTCACCGTGCACCGGCGGGTGCGGGGGTGCACGGCGGCACGGTCCTCGCGGAGGGTACCCGGAGGGGCCCGGTGACTTCACCGGGCGGAGGGTGACCGGTTCCCGCGCGCGCCGCGTCGGCCGGTTCTTGATCCCCCGCGTCGGACGGCACTTCGCCCCGCAATAGGTTGGGAGCAGCCGCCCTTCACCCGGTTCCGCCGGTGCACGGGCCCTTCACCAGGGAGAGTGGTGTATGAAGAGTCGTACCGCATTGGTCGAGGACTTGATGAGTCGCTTCCCGCACGTACCGAAGGAGGCGGTCTTCAAGGAGGACCTGCTCCGCGGGGGAATCGCCTTCGACGAGTCCGCCCTCAGCGGGAATGAGGAAGGCGACGTGAAGCCCAAGTCGTACTTCATCTTCTCGTTCGACCACCGCACCCTGCCCGAACTGGGCGCGGCCGCGTTGCGCCGGCCGCCGGAGGAGATCGTGCTCACCGGCGGGCCTTACGGACTTCGCCGTACCGTGGTCTCGGTACGCGTCAATCCCGAATCGCCTTACCGGGTCCGCCCCGGGGATTCCGGAGCGCTGGGGCTGTATCTCGACGGAACCCGGATCGCGGATGTCGGACTGCCGCCCATGCCGGATTACTACCGGCACACCCTGGCGAACGGCAAGTCCGTGATGGAGGTCGCGCCGACCATTCAGTGGGGTTACCTCATCTATCTGACGGTGTTCCGCGTCTGCCAGTACTTCGGGGCCAAGGAGGAGTGCCAGTACTGCGACATCAACCACAACTGGCGCCAGCACAAGGCGGCCGGCCGGCCCTACACCGGCGTGAAGCCGGTGGAGGAGGTGCTGGAAGCGCTGGAGATCATCGACCGGTACGACACGGCCCGCACCTCCACCGCGTACAC
Source organism: Streptomyces sp. SP18CS02 (assembly GCF_036322365.1). Classification (NCBI taxonomy): domain Bacteria; kingdom Bacillati; phylum Actinomycetota; class Actinomycetes; order Kitasatosporales; family Streptomycetaceae; genus Streptomyces; species Streptomyces sp. SP18CS02. The sequence goes on along the minus strand of NZ_JAQYXC010000262.1, from coordinate 51,831 downwards.
CCTGACCGGAGGGGCGATCACCTCGAAGGTCGCCGGGCGCGACGAGGCGGACTTCTACGGGCAGTACGCCCAGGCCATCGAGGAGCGCTTCCCCGGCCGGTGGATCGGCAAGGTCGTCGCCCAGGCCCTGCCGAAGGCCGACGTACAGCGTTTCCACGACTACGGCGTCCAGATCTACCACCCCAACTTCGAGGTGTGGGACCGCCGTCTGTTCGAGCTGTACTGCCCGGGGAAGGAGCGTTACGTCGGCCGTGACGAATGGCACCGGCGCATTCTGGACTCAGCGGAGATCTTCGGTGCCCGCAATGTGATCCCGAACTTCGTGGCGGGCGTGGAAATGGCGGCGCCATTCGGCTTCGGCTCGGTCGGGGAAGCGATCGATTCCACCGCGGAGGGCCTGCGGTTCTTCATGTCCCACGGCATCACGCCCCGGTTCACCACATGGTGCCCGGAGCCGACGACACCGCTCGGCAAGGCCAATCCGCAGGGTGCCCCGCTGGAGTACCACATCAGGCTGCTGGAGGTGTACCGGGCCACTCTGGAGGAGTACGGGCTGAGCTCCCCGCCCGGCTACGGGCCGCCCGGACCGGGCAACGCGGTGTTCTCCGTGAGCTCCTTCATGGACAGCCTCCCTGCCGAGGAGGCCCAGGAAGCCGACGAGAGCGACGAGTTGGCGCCGAGCGGCGTGGACGGCTGACGCGGGGCCGGCGCGGGCCGGTCGCCCTCTGGTCCCTGCCCGGGCCCGGGCAGGGCCGCGGCAGCGGACGGCCGGCCGCGCGACGGAGCGGATCATGCCCGTCCGCCGGCTCGTCGTCATACCGGCACCCTGCCCGCCGGTGTGTCCGAATGAGTCCGGCCCGGCTTCGCCGCCCGAGCCGGGTGTCCTCCGGTCCCCGCGACGCGGCAATCGCCGGGACAACCCCCGTTCACCTCGCTTAATTGCCGCGTAACAAAAAGCGATCAGGCATGAACAGGGATCGGCCGTTCACCGTGGACGGACGCTCCTCGGCGGCCGAATAGCAGCCGCCAGGAATGCGCCAGTCCTGTATACGAAAGAAGCGGAAGATCGCGACCCGCGCCGCGTCGCCGCCTCTGCTTATGGTCACCCAGCGGCATGTGCGAGTGCCTGCCCCTCGCGGTGCGGCATGGCGTGTTTCATCATCTGGACCGCTCACCCCGGCCGTGGTAAGGCAGGACGAGCTTTCGGTCATTGCGCCTGACTGCCGTTGACCTTGGCGCATTAGAGAACGTAGTTTTCTGATCGTTGCCTTGCCGGAGTCATAGTCGGAAAAATCCGGGCGAGCAATCCTTTTTCCATGCTGACCGCATTATCGGGGGGAAGCGATGACTGTGGGTCTATGCGCGTTGCGCGGTGGGGCTCCCAGTGGGGAGCCGTTCCCCCGGGCTCGCCTGCAGCCGCTTCCCCGCACCCTCGCCCTCGGCCCTCGTGCCGGTACGGCGGACACGTTCGACTGTTCCTCCTGTACAGAGCGTCCCCTCGCATGATCTGACTCCTCCGGCGCGGACCACTGTCGGTGCGTCCGCCCGGGGGATGTGCGCTGCCCGTACGACCACGGTGCTCGACCACGCCCGGGGGCGTCCCCCCATGTCCAGGTGACGCGACGTCACCAGGTGGTCGCGGCATGTTCTGTTCGTCCGCACACTGCACCACTCCGCGCAGCCGTCCGCGCTGCCCGGAATCACGGTCAAGACCTTGAGAGGAGCGGTATGCCCACGCCTGGATTCAGCCAGGATCTCGCCGACGTCGTACGGACCTCCCCGCAGGCGACGGCGCTCCGGTTCAACGGCGAGAGCACGTCCTACGGGCAGCTGCACGCCCTGGCGACGGATCTGGCCCGGGAGCTGGACCGGCTGCTGCCCGACCGGGAGCGACCCGTCTGCCTGAGCGTCGGCAAGTCGCCGGAGGCCATCGCCCTCGTACTGGCGACCTTCCTGACGGAGCGTCGGGTGCTGTTGCCCTCCGCCGGCCTGGGCGAGGACGTCCTCCAGGAACTGGCCAGGCGGGCAGGCTGCTCGCACATCGTGGCCCTCCGGTCCGGCGGAGGCGATGAAGGAACGTCACTGCTGTGGACGCGCGCCACGGACACGTCCACGGAGGCGAGTGCCGACGCCGCGATCCCCGAGGACTCGCGGCTCTGCCTGACGACCTCCGGCTCCACGGGGACACCGAAGGTCGTCCCGCTGCCCGGTGCCGGAGTGGACAGGTTCATGGCATGGGCGACGGAGCGGTTCGGGATCGGCCCGGGGAGCGGCGTCCTGTCGTACGCCCCGCTCAACTTCGACCTCTCCCTTCTCGACGTGTGGACCACACTGCGGGCCGGCGGAACCGTCACACTGGTGCCGGCGGACCGGGCGACGGACGCCGCGTACCTGCTGGACGTGCTCAGCGGCGACGAGGTGCACCTGGTCCAGTCGGTGCCCATGCTGTTCAAGCTGCTGACGGAGGCGGCCCGGAGCCTGGGCCGGACACTGCCCACCGTGCGCCGGGTGGTGCTCACCGGTGACAGCACCCCGCCCGACCTGCTGAGGAGCACCGGTCTGCTGTGCCCCAACGCCGCACTGCACAACCTGTACGGCTGCACCGAGACCAACGACAGCTTCCTGTACGACATCACCGGTGAGGACCTCCTCGCCGCCGCCGCGGGCGAGAGCTGGCGCGGGCTCCCCCTGGGTGTCCCGCTGCCCGGGGTGCGGGCCGTGCTCGTCGACGACGACGGCAACGACATCGAGGGGGCGGGCACCGGAGAACTGCTGGTGTGCACCCCGTACCAGACGGCGGGCTATCTCGATCCCGCGCTCAACCCGGCGCGCTTCGTCCGCCGCCCGGGCGCGCCCGGCCGGACCTTCTACCGGACGGGCGACCTGGTCACCCGCTCCGAGGACGGAACCCTGTTCCTCCAGGGCCGTAACGACTTCCAGGTGAAGGTGCGCGGAGTCCGCACCAACATCCAGGAGGTCGAGAGCGTGCTGGCCCGTCACCCCGAGGTGCGGGAGGCCGTGGTGGTCCCCGTTCCCGACCCGGAGGCGGGTTCACGTCTGCACGCCCTCGTGCAGCGCGCACCCGGCAGCCGGCTCAACAGCCTCACACTGCTCAGGCACTGCTCCTCCCGGCTTCCGCGCACGGCGATCCCCAGTTCGTTCGTCATCGGCGACGAGGCGGTGCCCCGCACCTCCACCGGGAAGCCCGACCGCCAGCTCATCAGGAACCGCCAGCTCGTGAAGGGATGAACCGATGACCACGACCTCTGCCACGGCCATCAAGACCTGGCTGATCGCGAACTTCATACCGGACGTCACCCCCGATCAGATCGACGACGACCTGGACCTCATCGAGAGCGGAGTGGTCGACAGTCTCCGGTTGCTCCGGCTCATCTCCTGGGTGAGCGAGCACTACGGGATCCCCCTGGACGACGTGCCCATCGCCCCCGAGAACTTCCGCACCGTCGCGGCGATCCGCGCCTTTGTGGAAAGCGCGAAGAACCCGGCCACCACCTGACTTCGCGTGCATGCCCGCGCAACGCCCACAACACCCGAAGTGGAGAAAGAGATGATCATCCGCAGTCTGGACGACGTGAAGACCGTCGAGTGGGGCAACGGCCTGAGCCGTCGCTTCCTCACCGCATCGGACGGTATGGGGTACAGCCTCACCGACACCATCGTGCGGGCGGGGACTTCGTCCAATCTGCAGTACGAGCGGCACCTGGAGGCCTGCTACTGCATCTCGGGCAGCGGCTACGTGGTCTCCACGGACGGCACGAAGTACGAGATCACTCCGGGCACGATGTACGCCCTGGACAAGCACGACGCCCACGAACTGGCGGCCACCGACGAGGACATGCGTCTGATATGCGTCTTCACGCCCGCCCTGAGCGGTGACGAGAGGCACAAGCTCGACAGCGACGGCTTCTCCCGTTACTGATCCCCGCCCGTACCGGTTCCGGGTGCGGGCCGCGACCACCCGCACCCGGTGGCTCTTCGACGACGACAGATGGCGAGGCCGTGCCGTGATTGCCTGGACCGACGAGCAACAGCAGCTCCGCAAGGGGCTGAGTGCCTGGTACGACGTCCTGAGCGACGATCACATCGCATGGGACAAGAAGGCGGAGTTCCCCCGGGAGAAGTGGGATGCCGTCCGGCGGACGGACCTGCTCAGAGTGCCCTTCGCGGAGGAGTGGGGCGGGCTGGGCCAGTCGCTGCCCACCACCATGTACCTGCTGGAAGGGCTCGGCGAGGGCTGCCGCGACGCGGGGCTGAACTTCTCCGTGTCCACCCACATGGTGAGCGCGGGCGTGCCGTTGCAGCGCTTCGGCAACAAGGACCTGAAGGCCCGGTACCTCCCCGGCATCTGTGACGGGACGACCATCGGAGCCCATGCGATCACCGAGCCGGACCACGGCTCCGACGCGATGAACATGCGGACCTCGGCGGTGCGGGAGGGCGACGAGTACGTCCTCGACGGGAGCAAGATCTTCATCAGCAACGCTCCGGTCGCCGACCTGTTCGTCATCTACGCCAGGACCGGGACGGCCGGCAGTCCGTTCGGGCTGAGCACCTTCCTGGTCGAGCGCGGCACACCCGGCCTCACCGTGGGCGAGCCCATCGACAAGATGGGGCTGAAGAGCTCTCCGCTGAGCGAGGTGTTCCTCGACGACTGCCGGGTGCCGGCCGACCACATGATCGGCTCGCCCGGAGCGGGATTCCTCATCCTGGACCACGTCATGAAGTGGGAGATCCTCTGCTCCTTCGCCATCAACCTCGGGGAGATGCGCCACCGTCTGGCCCGCTGCGTCCAGTACGCCAACGAGCGCACGCAGTTCGGCCGGAGCATCGGCAAGAACCAGTCCGTGGCGAACCGGATCGTCGAGATGAAGATCACGGTGGAGAGCTCGGCCAAATGGCTCTACGACACCGCCGAGAAGATGGCCGCGAACGAGGACGTGACCACCGACATCGCGATCGCGAAAATCGTCACCAGTGAAGGCAACGTCGCCAGCGCACTGGCCGCCCTCCAGATCTTCGGCGGCTACGGCTACATGACCGAATACGGGCTGGAGAAGGAGGTCCGCAACGCGCTGGCGGGGACCATCTACTCCGGTACCTCCGAGATTCAGCGCACTCGTATCGCCGCCATGCTCGGTCTCTGACAGCCGCGAAACACGATACGCACGAAGGACATCCATGAGTGCTGATACAGCCACCACACTCCGGCCCACCGAGTTCTTCGACCACGAGTCCCCGACGATCCGGGCGTTCGTCGAGAAGTCCGTCAAGGACCCGTCGGCCGACCCGGTCGGCCAGGTCGTCGACCTGTACTACGCGGTGCGCGACGGACTGTTCTACGAGGTCTACGGAGCCGACCTGTCCCGTCAGGGGCTGCGTGCCAGCTCCATCGCCGTCGCGGGTCAGGGCTTCTGCATCCACAAGTCCATCCTGTTCGCCACGGCGGTCCGCGCGGTGGGCGTGCCCAGCCGCATCGTCTTCGCCGATGTGCGCAACCACCTGGCGTCCGACCGGCTCAAGCAGTTGATCGGTGGCGACGTCTTCTTCCACGCCCTGACCTCCGTACAGCTCGACGGCCGCTGGACGAGGGCGACCCCGGTGTTCAACAAGCTGCTCTGCAGGCTGTACGGGATGAAGCCGCTGGAGTTCGACGGAACGGCCGACAGCATGCATCACCCGTATCAGGACGATGCGAACGGCGGCGGTGTGCAGATGGAGTTCCTCAAGGAGCACGGCGAGTTCGACGACCTTCCGTACGACTTCGTCATGGAGAGCATCCGGCGGGCCCACCCGAACTTCCTGGCCGGGTCCGGTTCCGGGACCGTGGCCGGCGGATCCCTCGCGCTGGAAGCCGGCACGCCCGCCACGACCACCGTCCAGAAGTAGGGAGTACTCACATGTCAGCTGCGAGCCGCACCGAGAACGACCTGCTGGACATCGACGAGGAGGTCGCCGACGCGCTGAACGAGGGCCGCCCCGTCGTCGCCCTGGAATCGTCCGTCCTCGCGCACGGGCCCAAGTACCCCGCGAACATCGAGATCGCCCAGGAGATGGACAAGGCCATCCGCGAGTCCGGGTCGGTCCCCGCCCGCGTGGGCGTCCTGGACGGCCGGCTGCTGGTCGGCATGGGCCAGGAGCACCTGGAGCGGTTCGCCACCGCCTCGGACATCCCCAAGGTCAGCACCCGGGACCTGGGGGTCGTCCTGGGCCTCGGCGGGGCCGGCGCGACCACGGTCTCCTCGTCGCTCGTGGCCGCGGAACGCGCCGGGATCCGGGTGTTCGCCGTGGCCGGCATCGGGGGTGTGCACCGGGACGCGCCGCAGAGCTTCGACATCTCGGCGGACCTGGTGCAGTTCACCCGTGCCCGTACGGCCGTCGTGTGCGCGGGCGCCAAGTCGATGTTGCACCCCGCACTGACGCTGGAGTGGCTGGAGACCGCGGGCGTCCCCGTGATCGGATACCGCTGCGACGACTTCCCCGCCTACTTCAGTGTGTCCAGTGGTGTGCGCAACCCGCACCGGCTCGACGACCTCGGACAGATCGCCACCGTGGCCGCCGCCCACTGGCGCACCGGCAGCCCCACCTCCGTCCTGGTCACGCACCCGATCGCCGAGTCCGACGGCATTCCGTCGGCGGAGATCGAGGAGGCCCTCGCCTCGGCCACGCGGCTCGCGGAGCGTGACGGCGTCACGGGCCCCGCCGTCACCCCGTACCTGCTGAAGGCGATCGCCGAGACGACCGAGGGGCGCACCTCCGCCGCGAACCGTGCCGTCCTCCTCTCCACCACACGACTGGCCGGCCGGTTCGCCGCAGAACTGGCGCGGACGTTGCGCCGGGAAGGGGAGGCGCGATGAGCACCGCGGTCCTGTTCGACCTGGACGGCACGCTCCTCGACACGCCCAACGCGATCGTCAGGGTGCTGGCCGAGGTCGTCACCGGGTCCGGCCGGCCGCTGCCGCCCGAGGCGGAGCTGCGGGCCACCGTGGGCCGGCCGCTGGCCGCCTGCTTCTCCGCGCTGCTGCGGCTGCCCGAGGACCATCCGGAGGTGGGTCAGGCCACCGAGCGCTTCCGGGAGGTGTTCCGGACGAGCGTGGTGCCCGGCGCCCGGTCGATGATCTTCCCCGGGGTGCCCGCCCTGCTGGAGCTGCTGCGCGAGCGGGGCCACCGGATCGCGATCGTCACCAGCAAGATCCGGCCCAGTGCCGAGGAACTCCTCCTCCACGCGGGCCTGCTGGACCGCTTCGACGCGGTGGTCTGCCACGGCATGGCGCCGCGTGGCAAGCCGCACCCCGACCTGGCGCTCCTCGCCGCCGGCCACCTCGGCACCGAACCGGCGTCCTGCGTCGTGGTGGGAGACGCCGTCGACGACATGCGCATGGCCCGCGCGGCGGGTATGGCCGCGCTCGGTGTGACCTACGGGGTGGCGACCGAGGAGCAGCTCACGGCCGACGGGGCGCACCGGGTGACGGGGTCCGTCGACGGGCTGTCCCGCATCCTGTCCGGCCTGGCCGGGCCGGAAGAACTGTCCGTCCTGCGCGCCACCCCGGTCCCGCGCGACCGCCGCCCCGGAGAGCGGCTCCACGTCCCCTGATCGCACCCTGCGACAGGCCGAACGCCCCACGAACAGAAAACGCGACAAAGGCGGTTCCCCCGACATGGCGACACCAACCACCGACGACACCGCGCGCAGCGGCAAGGCCATGGGTGGCCTGGCCACGCTGTCCGCAGCACAGTTCCTCATCGCATTGGACTTCTCGGTCATCTTCGTGGCCCTCCCGAGCATGGGGGCCGACCTGGCGCTCTCGGACAGCGCCGTGCAGTGGGTGGTCAGCGCCTACTCGGTGTTCTTCGCGGGCTTCCTGGTCCTCGGCGGGCGCGCGGCCGACCGGCTGGGCCCGCGCAACCTGTTCATCGCCGCGCTCCTCGTCTTCGGCGTGGCCTCGCTGATCGGCGGCTTCGCCGGCCAGGCGTCGATGCTGCTGGTGGCGCGAGCCGCCCAGGGCGTGGCGGCGGCGACCCTGCAGCCCTCGATCCTCTCCCTGGTCAACACCACGTTCGAGGCGGGCCGGGCACGCACCCGGGCGCTGGCGGTGTGGGGCACGGTGGGTGCCAGTGGACTCGCGGCCGGCGTCGTCATCGGCGGTTCGCTGACCGCGCTGTCCTGGCGCTGGACGTTCTTCGTCAACCTGCCGCTGGTGCTGATCTGCGCCCTCGCGGCGCCGCGTCTGCTGCCGGGCCGGACCAAGGACGCGCGGACCGGCGTGCCGCTCAACATCCTCAGCGCGGTGCTGTGCACGGCGACCGTGCTGGTCACCGTGCTCGGTCTCACCCTGGCCGCGGACAAGGGCTGGACGGACCCCGTCTCGCTGATCTCCTTCGCCGCCGCCGTGGTGCTGCTGGTCCTCTTCCTGACGCGTGAGCGCAGCAGTGCCCAGCCGCTGGTCGAACCCGCGTTGCGCAGGACCCGGACGCTCCTGGCGGGCTGCGGCTCGTCGGCGCTCTACATGGCGAGCGTCGCCGGTTCGGAGTTCTACCTGGTGACGCTCCTCCTCCAGGAGGGGCGTGGCTACGAGCCGCTGGAGGCGGGCATCGCCTTCCTCCCGCTGGCGGTCTGCATCACGCTGGGCAACATGATCGCCGGGCGGCTGGTCAACTCGATCGGCGTGCGCCGCTCCCTGACCCTGGCCTTCCTGATCGGCGCGGCCGGTCTGGCCATGCTGGGCCTGCAGATCCACGGCGACGGATACCTCACCAGCATCCTGCCCGGGCTGGTGGTCAGTGGCATCGGCCACGGCATGATCTACACCAGCATGTTCGTCGGCGGCACCCGGGACGTCGCCGACCACAACCAGGGGGTGGCGGGCGCGCTGATGACCACGACCCAGTACGCCGGAGGCGCGCTGGGCGTGGCGTTCCTGGTACTGGTGCTCGGCACCAACCCCGACGACGGCCGTTTCCTGGTGGCCTTCCTGATCGCCGGCGCGGTGGCGTTCGGCGGCGCCCTGCTGGCCTGGACGGGTTTCGCGTCCACCGGCTCGCGGGAGGCCGCCCAGGACTCCGCGGCGGTGGCCGACCCGGCGGCGCCGCACAGCGGTTCCCGTACCACCGACGTTCCCAGGGAGGCGTGATGGGAGAGCGACCCGCCCGGCTCGGCATTCTGGTCGTGCACAACGACCCCGTACCGGAGACCGAGATCCGGGACATGGCGGTGCGGGGGGCGCCGGAGGCGGAGCGGGCGTCCGTCCACGCGGCGCGCTTCGAGTGCCCGCGTCCCCAGGACGGGGAGTACGTCGGCAGCGCCGCCCGGGCGCTGGCGGACTCGCCCGATGTCCGCCGGGGGCTGGACCACCTCGGGCAGCTCGGCGCGGACAACATCTGTCTGTGCTTCGGGTCGAGCAGTTTCTTCGGCGGGACGGCGTTCGACGCCGAGTTCGTCGCCCGGGCGCGGGAGCACTCCGGCGGTGTGCCGGTCTTCACCGCGGCCGTGGCCATCGCGGAAGCGCTGCGGGCGACCGGTGTGCGCCGTCCGCTCGTGGTGATGCCGCCCTGGTTCACGCCGCCCACCTTCGCCGCCACCGAGAAGTACCTGGCCGAGGGAGGTGTCGAGGGCGTCCGGATCGTGCAGTTCGAGCTCGGCCCCGAGTGGAGCGGTGTGGAGCGGTACAACGCCTTCGACGAGGGCGCGCGCTGGGTGGTGCGGCCGGACGACGTACGGACCCAGGTACTGGCCGCGTTCGGCGGGGACGTCGACGGGGTGCTGATCCCGGGCAGCGGTATGCGGGCGCAGGGAGCGGTCGCGGCGCTGGAGCGCGAGCTCGACGTGCCGGTGATCACCGCCAACCAGGCGGCCCTGTGGTTCGGGCTGCGCACGTCACCGGTGGGCCAGGGGATGCCGACGGGCTCCGGCCGGCTCTTCGAGCTGCTGCCGGCACCGCGCGACACCGCCGGGGACGGCTCCGGCCGGCCCTGACCGGCAACCGGACCGTACGGCCCGTACCGGCCTGTCGGGCCTGTTGCACCTGTTGGGCCTGTTCGGGGCCGGCCTGTTCCGGCGGCCGGTGACCGGCACCGGCCTGCCCCGACGCCGTGCACCGGCCCTCGACCGGGCCGGTGCACGGCGTCCGCGGGGTGTACCGGGGCATGTCCCCCGCCCCGGCCCGGAAGGCCGCTCGCACCAGGGCGGCGGGCGACCCGGGCTCGGAGACGGCACGTCACAAGCACGGCCCAAGGACCGTACGTGAGCGGTGAGTTCACCCCCGTAGACTCACCGCGTGCCCAAGGTGACGCGTGACGATGTAGCCAGGATGGCGGGGACCTCCACGGCGGTGGTCTCCTACGTCATCAACAACGGCCCCCGGCCCGTCTCCCGGGCCACCCGCGAACGCGTCGTGAAGGTGATCGAACAACTCGGCTACCGGCCCAACCGTGTCGCCCAGGCGATGGCCAGTCGCCGCACCGATCTTCTGGGCCTCATCGTCCCGGACGCCCGCCAGCCGTTCTTCGGCGAGATGACCCACGCCCTCGAACAGGCGGCGGCCGAGCGCGGAAAGATGGTCCTGGTCGGGAATTCCGACTACCGGAGCGACCGCGAGGCCTACTACATCGACGCCTTCCTCGGCATGCGGGTGTCGGGACTGATCCTGGTCAGCATCGGGCTGGGCGAACGAGCCGCCGCCGAGATCGAGAACCGGGACACGAGAGTCGTGCTGATGCACGAGCGCCCCGCGGCGATCGACGAACGCGCTGTGGTGATCGATGACATCGGCGGAGCGCGACTCGCCACACAGCACCTGCTGGACCACGGACACGCCTCCGTCTGCTGCCTCGGGGGCACCGAGTCCACTCCGGTGGTCGGCGATCCCGTCACGGACCACGTGGAAGGCTGGCGCCGCGCCATGCGCGCGGCCGGACGGTCCACCGATGGCCGGCTCGTCGCGGCTCCGTTCGACCGCTACGGCGCCTACCAGCTGGGGCTGTCCCTGCTCTCCGGTCCGGACCGGCCGACCGCCGTGTTCTGCTCGACCGACGACCAGGCGATCGGTCTGCTGCGGGCGGCGCGCGAGCTGCGCATCGAGGTGCCGGACCGACTGGCGGTCGTCGGCTTCGACGACGTCAGGGAAGCCGCCTTCACCGACCCCCCGCTGACCACGGTCGCGTCCGACCGCCGGACGATGGCCCGGGCAGCCGTCGACCTGGCCCTCGAAGAGTCTCCGCGCGCCGCCGGGCGCCCCGGCGAGCACGTGCGGGTGTTCCCCTCACGCCTGGTGGTCCGCGCCTCCTGCGGCTGCCGCTGAGCCCCGGGCACCGGCCCCTTCTCCGTACGCCGACCCCGCACGGGAGGCCGCGCTCCCGCCCTGGTCGGGCACTCCGTTCGCCCGGAACATCTCCACCAGGGCTGCGGGGGCCTTCTCCGGCGAACCGGCGTCGTACGGCGGCCGGGGGTCGTACTCGATCATCAGCTGTACGGCCTGGGCGTGTTCGTCACCCGCGATCCGGCCGGCGAGGGTGAGCCCCATGTCGATGCCGGACGACACCCCGGCGGCGGTGACGTACTTCCCGTCGAAGACGACCCGCTGCCCTGTCGGGTCGACGCCGAACTCCTTGAGATGGTCGAGGAACAGCCAATGGGAGGTCGCCCGGCGGCCGTTGAGCAGACCCGCCGCCGCCAGCAGCAGGGAGCCGGTGCACACCGAGGTCGTCCAGGTCGTGGTGGCGTCGACGGTGCGCAGCCAGTCGAGCACCGCCTCGTTCTCCACGTCGGGGGCCGGGCCTCCGGGGACGACCACGATGTCCGGCCGGGTCACCTCGGCGAGGGACTTCTGGGCCACGACGGTGAGGCTTCCGGTGTCGTCCAGAACGGGCCCCGCCTTCTCGGCGACGAACACCACCTCGGCACCGGGCAGGGGGTTCAGCGTCTGGAAGGGGCCCACCGCGTCGAGGGCGGTGAAACGGTCGTAGAGGAGTATCGCGATCTGCATGGTGTCGATTCTTCGCCCGTCCCTCCGGGTCCGCAATGTCGAAGAACCCACCTTTCCTGCCATGTACCGTCGTTGCCCGTCCTCCCCTTGAGCGGAACCGGGGAATCGGAGAAACAGGGCTCGGCGTAACCGGAAACGGCCCCTTGACGGCCCTCGTCGAAGGCTTCGCGGGCTCCGCGGCCCGGCGGCGAGGAAGGAGCCCGCCCGTGCCCGCCGCAGCCGCGCACACCGGCGTCGACGGCCTCCGTGAAACCCCTTTGATCTGGGCTTTCACGCCTTCCCTGCCTACGATCACGGGACGAGGAAGGGGGATCCGGATGGACCGGAACATCCGCACCGTCGACGATGTACTCAAACTCCTGGACGGCCTGTTCGCGCCCGAGGCCGACCGCTGGACGGCCGATGCCGGCTCGTGGTGGGACGGTTTCTACGCGGACCGGTCCAGGCCGGTGCCGTTCTTCGTGGACAAGCCGGACGAGAACCTGGTCTCGTACCTCGATCGCGGTCTGCTGGGTCCGGGACGACGCGTCCTCGACCTGGGCTGCGGGCCCGGCCGCAACGCGCTGCATCTCGCCTCGATGGGTTTCGACGTGGACGGTGTGGACCTCTCCCCCGCCGCGATCGCCTGGGCCGAGGAGCGGGCCGGGGAGCGCGCCCGGGAGCGGGCCGGGGAGTCCGCGCCGGAAGTCCGCTTCCACCGCGGTGACGCCTTCGCCCTCGTCGAGGCCGGGCTCACGGGCCCGTACGACCTGATCTACGACTCCGGTTGCTTCCACCATCTGCCGCCGCACCGCCGCGTCAGTTACCTCGGCCTCCTCGACCGGTGCCTCGCTCCCGGCGGCCATCTGGCCCTCACCTGCTTCGCGGCCGGCGCGATGGGGTCGGAACTCGGCGACGAGGACTTCTACCACCAGTCCCGCCTCCACGGGGGCCTCGCCTACACGCCCGAGTCCCTGCGCTGGATCTTCTCCGACCTGACGGAGGTGGAACTGCGCCGCATGCGCGACGAACCGGCGGCCTCACCGCACTTCGGCGAGGCCTTCCTCTGGACGGCCCTGTTCCGTCGTGACGCCCGGCCGTAGCCGATCGCCCGACGCCGCCGGTGCGCCCGTGAAAGGATCCCGCCGACCGGGTGGCCGGGTCACGAGCGTGGAGGGTGACGTTGTACGCGATATCGCTGGGTGAGGACGGTGCGGAGACGAGTCCGCTCGAACCGTGGCAGGCCGAGGAGTTCCTGGCCCACATCGACCGGGGGCGGGAGTTCATCGGGCAGCACAACGGGCTGCCCGACGTCGTCAAGGACCTGGAGTCGAGCCGGGCGTTCCTGCGGACGTACGCGGAGAGGGCCGCGGCCGACACCGGGCGGATCCAGGGCATCAGGAGGGACGGCACACTCGTCGGTGCCGTCGTCCTGCGCCGGTTCGACGTCGGACAGGGCGTGGCCGAGGTGGGCTGCTGGCTGGAGCCCGCGGCCGTGGGAAAGGGCCTGGTGACCCGGGCCGCGCGCGCCCTCATCGACTGGGCCGTGGAGGAGCGGGGCATCCATCGCGTGGAGTGGTGGGTGTCACCGGAGAACGGCCCCAGCATCGCCGTGGCCCGGCGGCTCGGGATGTCGAAGGACGGTGTGCTGCGGGAGAGCCACCTGTACCGGGGCGAGCGGCACGACGAGGAGATCTGGTCCGTGCTCGCCCCTCGGTGGCGGGCGGACAAGCGGCCGGGGTGAGCCCCTGGCGCGGTCCGGCGCCGGGGGTGCGGCGCCGGACCGCGCCTGGCATGGGCACCGGGCGCGGGTCACTCCGGGGTGGCGGCGGGCGTACCGGGCACGAGCCGCGGTACGAGACGGACGAGGGCGACCATCCCGGCGACCTCGACCAGGGTCTGTGTGACCACGACGACGGCCGCGACAGCCAGGCCGCCGGGGAGCGCGAGGGCCAGCGGCAGGACGACGAGGGAGTTGCGGGTCGCGCCGGTGAACACGATCGCGCGGCTCGCCGCGGTGTCCAGGCGGAAGAGCCGGGCCACGGCCCGCCCGGCGAACGCCATGACGACCAGGAAGACGACATAGAAGGGGATGACCGCACCGACGTCGGAGAGACTGTCGCCGAGTTGCGGGAGCTGCGAGGCGACGACGACCAGCAGTGTGGCGGCCATCAGCGGCACCATCGTGGCGGTCGCCCCGTCGGCGGCCCGCTGTCCCGCCGGGCGGCGGGCCGCCCACGCCTGGACGGCCCAGGCGAGCGCGAGGGGGACGACGATCAGGAACAGGAACGCCCGCACGAACGGGCCGGTCGCCACGGTGCCGGCCAGCTGCGGACCCATGAACAGAGGGAGGAGCAACGGCAGCAGAAGCATCTGGGCGAACAGCAGCACCGGCGTGGCCGCGAGCAGCCGCCGGCTGCTGCCTCCCGCCAGGCCGCTGAAGACGATGACGTAGTCCACGCACGGGCAGAGCAGCACCAGCAGGACACCCAGGCGCACCGCCCGGTCCTCGGGGAGGAACACGAACAGGGCCGCGACCACCAGCGGCACGACGGCGAAGTTCACCACGAGGGCCGCCGTCAGGAAGCGGCCGTCGCGCGACGAGCGCACCAGCTCGGCGGCCGGCACCTGGAGGAAGGTGACGAAGAGCAACGCGCCCAGCACCGGACTGACGGCGTGCTCCAGCACCGGCCCCGCGGCCGGGGCGAGCAGACCGGCCAGTGCCCCCGCGGCCATCGCGGCCAGGTAGACCGTGACCTGATGCCGCTCCAACAGCGCCAGGGGGCCGTGGGGTTCCTGCGGCACTGCGGCTGCTCCTTCACCCTGCCGGGCCCGCCGGGAGCGGGCCTTCCGCCGCCCATCCTCACAGCCTCCTCGGCACGGGGCCGCACCGGCCCGGCGGCCGGACGCGGCCCGGCGGGGGCGCCGCGCCTCACGGCCGACCGGTCAGCCCGCGTCCCGGGGCCGGTCCTTCGTCCTCCGGGCCTCCTCCCGCCGTTCCGCCTCCTCCGATTCCGCCTGTTCCTCGCGCTCCCGGCGGGAGGACTCGACGTCCTGTTCCAGCGGCGTCCTGCTCACGGCGGTCGCCAGGTCCTCCAACGCCGACACCAGGAGCTCCGCACCGCGCCGCACCACCGGGTCCTCCCCGCCGTCGGCCCGTTCCCACTCCTCCAGCGCCTCCTCGACCCGGCGCCAGTCGGGGTTGCGCCGTTCGCGCACGTCCCGCGCCGCTTTCGCCGTGTCCGCCGTCAGCGCCTCGGCGAACCTCGCGGCCCCGGGAACGGGTGGCGCGCCGCTTTCCGGCAGGTGGGTCTCCAGCAGCATCGCCGCCCGCCCCACCGACCTGAGCGCCTCCTCGGCGTCCTCCGCCTCCCCGCGCGTCAGGCCGCGGTGGCGTACGGGCTCCTTCTTCGCCCGTCCGAAGGACTCGTCCCAGGCGGCGTTCGCCTCCCGGCTGGCGAGCAGTTGCCTGCGTACGTTCGCGCGGTGCCCGCCCCCGGGGTCGGCGAAGCCTTCGATCACCGCCGCCGCGTACATGCCGTTCGCGGCGAGATGGTCGGCGAGCCGGTCCCGCAGCCTCGGCGTCTCCCAGGCCGGGAAGAGCAGATAGGCCAGCATCGCCAGTGCCCCGCCGACGAGGGTGAGGGTGACCCTGTCCCGTACGGTCTGGTGCCACGTCTCGCCGCCCATGCCGAGCAGGAAGACGACGTACGCCGCCGTGAAGCACTGCGAGGCCATGTAGCCGGTGCGCATCAGCAGATACGTCAGTCCCGCCGACAGCACGGCGAGTGCCCCCGACAGACCGGCGTCCGGGTGGGCCAGCTGCACCACGCCCGTGGCCAGGGCGACACCCACCAGGGTGCCGGCGAAGCGGCCGACGGCCCGGGCGTAGGTCTGGTGGAAGTCGGGGCGCATCACCATGACGGAGGCGATCGGCGCCCAGTAGCCGTGGCCGAGCGGCAGCACGGTACCGAGCAGCCAGCCCAGGGAGGCCACCGCGGCGAGACGTACGGCGTGCCGGAAGACGGGAGAGTCCCGGTGCAGTTCGCGGCGCATCGTGCGCAGGACGACCGGTGCCAGTCTGTGCATGGCCGGGCGCACGAGGAGCCCGGGGTCCGATTTCTCGCCCGCCGCGCCGGGCCGGGCGTGGGTGTCGCCGCTGTGGGCGGTCGCCAGTACCTCGTGGAGCAGCCGGGTCAGCTGGACCGCGGCCTGGCGCGCCGGCCCCCGGAGCACCTCGTCGTCCGGGGCGGTCCCGAGGACCTCCAGGACGTCGGGGGGCACCTGCGCGCGGGTTCCGCGACGGATGGAACGCGCGGCGGCGTCCAGGATGTCGGCGGTCGCTTTCAGGAGTGCGCGCGCCCGGTCCCGTTGCGGTCCTTCCGCCGGAGCGCCGACCCGGGGGTCGGCGAGGGCGGCGACGGCGGGCCGGACGCGCTCGGCGAGGCCGCGCGGGCCGTGCAGGAAGCCGGGGCGCCGACGTGCCTGGGAGGGTGTGAGCGTGGCGGCCTTGCGGGCCTGCATCATCGCTTCCGGGTCGAACGGGGCCGTCGGGTCGTGTCTGAGCCGCCGGGCGTAGTCGGCCACGGCGGCGAAGGCGTCGGCGAGGGCGTCCCGGTGCGCCCCCCATCGGCGGATCGGGAACACCACGATCAGGGCCGCCTGCACGACGCCGCCGAAGGCGATCACCGCGGCGTGTTCCAGGGCCTGTTCCACACTGGTCGGAAGCGTGACGGTGACCAGCATGATGGCGACGGTCCCGGCCGCCACGATCCCCGCGGTGGAGCCGACGGCCCAGGACATGCCGGCGACGAAGGCCCACAGGGCGAGCAGCAGGACGAAGGTCACCGTGCGGCCGGCGGCCAGGTAGCCCAGGAACGTGCTCAGCGCCAGGCTGCCGCCCGCTCCGAGCGCGATCAGCTTTCGCGGGCGCCAGCTGCGCTGGAACGTGGCGGTGC
Source organism: Streptomyces sp. SP18CS02 (assembly GCF_036322365.1). Taxonomy (NCBI): domain Bacteria; kingdom Bacillati; phylum Actinomycetota; class Actinomycetes; order Kitasatosporales; family Streptomycetaceae; genus Streptomyces; species Streptomyces sp. SP18CS02. The sequence goes on along the minus strand of NZ_JAQYXC010000262.1, from coordinate 34,895 downwards.
CGGCCGAGAAGGCGCCGAAGGCGGCGGACGCGGCGTACGCCGGGGAGACGAGCCACAGCGCAAGACCCACGACGGTCGCCACACCGGCCGCCGCGCGCAGCGCGACCAGGGGTTCGAGCCGCGTCCGCTCGATGGTCACCCCGGCGCGCGCGGTCCCGCCGAGTGCCCGCAACCATGTCACGAGGCCGAGCCTAGGGGGAACGCGGCGCCGTGACCCGGCAGCCGCTCCGCGCCCTGGAGTGGTCCGTTCATCTGATCGTCGGACCGGGGGTGCCGGGGTTCGCCCCAGGTGAGGCGGACGGCCACGAGGCGGGCGGCTCCCGGGCCGCTCGGCATGGTGCGGGACACGGGGGGCGACGGTGGCGGTCGGCCATGGCCGGCTCGTACGGATCCGGGTCATCCGGAGGCGTACACCGGCGCACAGATGAACATTGAGCGCCGTGACGGGCGCCTGTGCGCGTCAAAACGCGCCCCCTCACCACCCAGGGAAATGTTCTTATACGGCGGCCCGGGGCAGCCGCATGGGTGAACATACGACCGTCCGCGTTTCATCGGGCGGCTGCTTCGGAGGGGGAACGGCATGACGAGGGTATTGGTGCTGCACAGCGTGGGTCTGCTGAGGTCCGCGCTGACGGCTCTGCTGAGATCGGAGGAATCGTTCGACGTGTTCTCGGCCGGCTGGAGCGCCGCGACCACGAACACGGAGTCGTTACAGCCGGACGTGTGCGTCGTGGATCTCGACTGTCCGGGCGCCGCCGCTTTGCTGGAGGGCGGGCCGGAAAGCGGCAGAGGCCCCCTGGGGGCCCGCAGTTCCCTGCTGGTCCTGGCCACGGCGGGCAGGCCGGGGGCGCTGCGCAAGGCGTTCGAGGCGCGGGCGCTGGGATTCGTCGACAAGGACGGTTCCCCGGTGCGTCTGGTGCGCGGCATCCGTAAGGTCGCGAAAGGCGAGCGGTTCGTCGACGAATCGCTCGCCTTCGGCTTTCTGGAGGCGTCCCGTATGCCTCTGACGGCGCGGGAGTTGAGTGTGCTGGCGCGGGCGGCGGCAGGGGAGTCGATCGCCGAGATAGCCCGCGGGCTGCATCTGTCGAACGGCACGGTACGCAATTACATGGCGGCGGTCACACGCAAGGTGGGCGCGCGCAACCGCATAGACGCGATCCGGATATCGCAGGGCGCGGGGTGGGTCTGAGCGTCCGTCCGCTCAGTACGCGTCGGGGTGCCCTACACCCACCAGGTCGCGGTACAGCTCCGATCGGGCGAGCAGCTCCTGGTGGGTCCCGCACACGGCCCGTGTCCCGTCGAGCACCAGGACGCGATCGGCCCGGGCGGCCGACGAGAGCCGGTGGGCGACCACGATCAGCGTGCCGGGCCGCGCGGCGAGCTGCCGCTCCGCCCGCTCCTCGGTGTCGGGGTCCAGGTGACAGGTCGCCTCGTCCAGCAGCAGGAGGGGCGCCGGCGAGAGGTAGGCGCGGGCGAGCGCCAGTCGTTGGCTCTCCCCCTGGGACAGCCGGTCCGGGGCGACCATGGCGTCCAGCCCGCCGAGCCGTCCTACGAGAGGATCCAGACCGAGCGCCTCCAACGCCTGTGCCACCTGGGCGGGACGCGCCTCGGGAGACAGGTAGCGGAGGTTGTCCCGGACCGTGCCGGTGAAGACGTGGGCCTGCTGGGGAAGCAGGGCGCGGCGGAGGTCCGGATCCCGCGCGCCGGCCTGCCGCACGGGGGCGCCGTCGAGCAGGACCGTGCCCCGGTCGGGGGTGAGGAGCCCGGCGATCACGGCGGTGAGGGTGGACTTGCCGATGCCGCTCGGACCCACCACGGCCAGGTGCTCGCCCTCCGCCACGACCAGGTCGAGCCCTTCGAGCACCGGACGCGCCGCCGGGCCCCACGCGAAGGTGACGCCACGCAGCTCGGCGGCGGCGCGGGAGGCGGGGCGCGGGCCGGCCGCCGGTGGTCCCGGGGGCGGTTCTGCGGCCGGTGGTCCCGGGGGCGGTTCTGCCGCCGGTGGTCCCGGGGGCGTACCCGGCGCCTTTCCCTTGCCGCGCGTCCCGGGCCCCGGGGGTCGTGCCCCGTGCGGTTCGGGCGGCCAGGGGACCTCGGCGGAGAAGCGGTCCAGTACCACCAGCAGACGCGTTCCCGCCGCACCGAGTGCGGCCATGAGGGTGTGGAGGGCCGGCAGCAGCGCCTGCATCAGATAGGTGAGCGCGCCGAGCAGCGTGCCCGCGGTGACTCCCTGCCCGAGCAGCCATGGAGTCGCCAGCAGAAGGGCGACGACCGGCAGTCTGCCCGCGGCGCCGAGGGCGAGCGTGCGGACGGCCGCCCACCGGGCCAGGCGGTGGGCGAGCAGCGACTCGGTGGTGATGAGCCGCCCCACGTCGGCCGTGATCCGCCGGTCGCCGCCGGCCGCCGCCACGTCGCGCAGCCCGGCGCCGACGGCGGCGACCCGGCCGGACAGCGCCTCGTCGGCGTCCAGGAACGCCCGCTGCGCCGCGGCCATCGGGGCGAGCGTGGCGAGGAACAGGCCCAGCCCCAGCAGCAGGGGCGGCAGGACGACCAGCAGCAGGGCGGGCGCCAGGGAGGCCATGCCGACCAGTGCCCCCAGCGCCGTGAAGACGAAGGACCGGGCGGTGAGGACGAGGCCGGCGAAGCTGTCCCTGGCCATCTCGGTCTGGTGGGTGAGACGGGAGACCGCCGTGCTGTCGGCGCGCGCCGGGTCGGCGACGGCCGTCGCCAGCGCCCGGGACACGGCCCGGCGCACCAGCCCGTCGCGCAGTGGCTCGACGAGCCCGGCGAGGCCCGAGAACACACCGCGTACGGCGAGGCCGCCGAGAACGGTGGCGGCCCCCGCCACCGCGAGCCACAGCAGGCCCACCCCGGTGCGCCCGGCGAGGAATCCGTCGTCCAGCGCGCGGGCGACGCCGTAGCCCCCCAGGAACGTCTGGGCGGACTCCAGCAGGGACCAGCCGCCCAGAGCCCACAGGACCCGTTTCCGGCCCGCCAGGAAGGCCCGCCCCTGGGGAAGCACCCGGCGCAGTGCCCCTCGCTCGGCCTGTACGGGCCCCGTGGCGGGCGCCTCTCCGGTGCGGTGCGGCTCCGGGGCTTCCACGGGGGCCTCCCGCCGGTCCGCCGGCGCGGTCATCGGATGGTCTCCCGTACCGGGTCCACGACGGCTGCCGGGCCGTCGCCCCGGGGCGGGACATCGGCCACGGCGGGGGGCGGGGAAGGATCCGGGGACGGCTCCGGGGACGGGGAGGAGGCGGGTGGCACGGCAGCGGCCGCGAACACCGCCCGGTAGGCGGGGTCCCGCCACAGCGTCCGGTGCGGTCCCACGCCCCGGACGCGCCCTTCGTCCAGCCAGACCACCAGGTCGGCGCGGGCCGCGGACGAGAGCCGGTGGGCGACGACGAGCCGGGTGCCCGAGCGCACGTCCCGGGTCAGGGCGCGTTCCACCTGCCGCTCGGTGACCGTGTCCAGGCTGGAGGTGGCGTCGTCGAGGATCAGCAGCCGGCCGGCGTGGGCGAACGCGCGGGCCAGTCCCAGGCGTTGGTACTCGCCGCCGGAGAGCGGGGCGTCGGGGAGCGCGGTCCGGTATCCGCCGGGAAGCCGCTGGATGAAGCCGTCGGCTCCGGCCGCCCGGGCTGCCGAACGCAGCGCGGGGTCGTCCGGGGCGCGGTCGCCGAACGCGATGACGTCGCGGAGGGTCTCGCCGAAGAGAGCGGGCCGGGCGAAGGCGTAGGAGATCTCCTGGCGCAGCCGGCGCCGCTCCACGCGGTCCAGGGGCACGCCGTCGAGCAGGACCTGGCCGTCGTCCGGGTCGCTGAGCCGTCCGGCGACCGCGGCGAGCACGGACTTGCCCGCGCCGGACCTGCCGACCACGGCGGCGGTGGATCCGCCCGGCACCACCAGGTCGACGCCGTTCAGCACGGTCGTCCCGTCCCGTACGACGGTGACGCCGCGCAGTTCGAGCCTGCCCGGCCCGTCGGGCAGGGTGAGCCGTCCGTGGGTGAGGGGCGGCAGCGCCATCAGCTCGCCGGTACGGCGGGCGGCCGTCCGGCCGCGCACGAGGGAGCCGAGCAGCCCGGCCACCGCGCCGGCGCCGGCGGCGAGCGCGGCGTAGCGGGACGCCGCCAGCAGCTCGCCGACGCCGAGTGCGCCGGACGCCAGTCGCAGGCCGCCCACGGCGAGGACGACACAGACGAGCAGGGGCATCAGGACACCGCTGCTCGCGACCGCGCGGCCGTACACCTGCCACATCCGCCGCCCCTCGACGGCGAGTTCGGGCAGGGGGGCGAGGACACGCCGGCGCTCGCGGTCGGCCGTGCCCGCCGCGGCGATGCTCCGGGCCCCGGTCAGGGCCTCGACGAGCCGGTCGGCGATGGCGGACTGCACGCTCTGGTAGCGCGAGACGCTGTCGGAGGAGCTGCGCGCGAAGGTCCGCAGGAGCAGCAGGAGCAGAGGTACCCCGGCCAGGAAGGCGGCGGCGGTCCACGGGTCGATGAGGAGCAGCGCGGCCAGCGCGCCGAGCGGGGGGAGCAGGGAGGCGATGGCTCCGGCGGCGGTGGCGGGCACGGTGCCCGCCTCGGTGGCGTTGGCGGTCAGCCGGGTCGCGAGGTCGCCGGGCGCGAAGCGGGCGGCGTGGTGCGGGGCGGCGGCGAGGAGCCGGGCCAGTGAGTGCCGGCGCAGCCATGCGGTGGAGCGGGCGTTGGTGGTGCCCGTCAGCAGGGCCGCGGCGGCGTCCAGCAGTATGTCCGCGACGATCAGCGCGGCACACAGGGCGATCCAGCGCGGCGCGGCGGGGGCTTCGGAGAGCAGCAGGTCGAGGGCGTGGCCGAGGACGGCGGGTTCGGCGAGGGTGGCGGCCGCCGAGGCCACGGAGCAGACGAGGATCGCCGCCGCGCGCCCGCGGCTGTGCCGGGCGGCCCTCAGCAGGACACGGTCGGCGGTGCCGGGCGGGCCTGCGGGCGGTGCGGGCGGTCCGTCTTCGCGGTCGGACGGCGTCGGGGAGGTCATCTCGGCCGGTGTCCTCCTCGTACGGCGGTCGTGGGTCGCGGACGGTCCCGGGCGGCAGAGCCGCCCGGGACCGGTTGATCCGTCAGGCGCGCGGTAGTCGGCACCGCGCGACCGGCCGGGTCAGTTACAGGTGGTGACGCTCAGGCTGCTGTCACCGCAGAGGAGCAGGCTGGCGCGGCTGCCCGTGGCGACGTCGCCCGTGGCCTCTTCCTTCGGGGTCTCCATCGACTGCAGGTCGAGAAGTGTCATGATCGATTCCTTTCCTTCATGGGGACGATGTGCTGGTTACGGTCCCTGGCAGGGACCGGCTCTGGGGCCGCCGGGGCGGCGGGAGGAAGGGCAGGTGCGCCTGACCGCCGGTGGCGGCGCTGCCCAGGGCGAGCAGGCAGCCGGCGGTGCCGGTGGCGAGGTCCATGGAGAGCCTCATCATCTGCTCACCGGGGAAGGCGAGATGCCCCTGGTACGGGACGCCGTGCCGGGCGAGGGCGTCGATCTGGCGACGGACGTCGGCCTCTTGGGTGCCCGGGCCGGGTACGGTCGTGCGGCTGAGGTGGAGCACCATGCCGGCCGCGCCCCGGAAGAGGCCGGGCTGGGCGTAGAAGGTCGCCTGGGCGGCGCGTACGATCTCGCGGGCCGCCTGCTCGAACCGTTCGTCGCCGCGGTGCGCGAGGTAGTCGTCGAGCACCATGCCGATGCCGACGCTGCCGGCGCCGAGGTAGGGCATGGTCCGCCAGCCCTCGTCGACCTGGAGGGTGCCCCCGGCGCTCTGGACGCAGCGGTCCAGGTCACGGCCGAGCGCTTCGGCGGCCAGGTCCAGCAGGCCGCTGTCGCCGGTGCGTTCGTGGAGCCGCAGGAAGAGGAGGGCGGCGCCGGACGATCCGTGGAGCAGTCCGGCGCGGGTGATGCCGGGCGCGGCGCGGGCGACGAGTCCGGCGCAGCGCAGGGCCGCGTCGCCCAGTGCGCTCTCGCCGGTGGACGCGGCGAGTGAGTCGAGTGCCAGGCCGACACCGGCCAGTCCGCTGTGCAGATCGGGAGCGATGTCCTCCCAGGGCCGGCGCAGGGTCTGTTCGGCGAGTTCCAGGGCGCGTTCGGGGTGGCCGAGCCGTTCGAGGGTCCAGGCGACTCCGGCGAGGCCGTCGTAGAAGCCGATCGGAGTGCCGGACGAGGGCTCCTTGGTCCGCCTCAGCAGCCATTCCTCGGCGGCGGGGGCGGGCTCGGCGCCCGTCTCGGCGAGGGCGTACAGGACGCCGGCGGCGCCGTACCCGAACGTCAGGCCGCCGTCGGCGCTGGCGAACTGGGCGATGTCACCGGGGAAGAAGCGGTCCTCGCGTTCGGGGGTGGCCGACGCGAGCACGGCGCGGGCCATCGATTCACGGCTGCGCGGCCAGTCGCCGGGCTCCACGGGCAGATAGCGCCCGTGGCGAGCGGCGCCGGTGTCCTCGGCCCCCTCCGCGAGCGGGGAGGCCGGGGAGAGAGGGGAGCCCTCGGAGCGGGGCGCGGGCGAGGCCGGGTGCCCGGCGGGGAGGATCTCCGCGACCGCCTCGTCGAAGAAGGAGCGGGGGACGGGGAAATGCGCCGCGGCGATGTCGGCCAGGTGCCTCGCCTTCTCCGGGTCCAGGGCGAGGAGGCTGGTCAGCGGCATGAAGAGGGCGATCCGCAGACAGGCCAGCGCATAGCGGTCGACGGCGAATCCGCGCCGGTCGGCCGGGGCGACGAACGCCGGGTTGGCGACGGTCTGCCGACGGTTCTCGTCGATGTGGGCGGCGGCCTCGAAGTCGAGCAGCACCACGGACGACTCGTCCTCGGACACCATGATGTTGAACAGGTGCAGGTCGTTGAAGACGACGCCACGGGCGTGCACCGCGTCGACGGCCTCCTCGACGAGCCCGTATATCCGCAGGGCCCACTCGGTGTAGGCGGCGAGGCTCTCGGGGGTGGGGTCGGCTTCGATCAGGGGGTGCCTGCGGGCGAAGAAGGTGTTGAGCGGCTTGCCCTCGACGTACTCCATCGCGAGGAAGTGGTGCCCGCCGAGGACGAAGGTGCCCCGCACCTCCGGGGTGTACGGCAGTCCCGACAACCGCTCCAGGGCTTCCTGTTCCCGGCGCAGGCGGGTGACCGCGTCGGCGCCGTCCGCCGCCAGCCCCGCGTGCGGCCTGGCCTCCTTGAGGACGACCTTCTCCCCCGTACGGCTGTCCCGGCCGACGTACACGCCGCCGCCGTTGGAGAAGTGCAGGGCGCGCTCGATGGTGTACGGGATGTCGGTGACGGTCACGGCGGACCGGGCGTCGAGGTGGGGCCGCAGGAAGGCGGGCGGCGTCACCCATGGCGGCACGTGGAAGGCCGGCCCCCGCAGGTCGGGGACGAGGCGGCCGTCGGCGTCCTCGACGGCGGGGCAGAGTTCGCCCTTCTCGTCGTAGCAGTGGCGCTGGGTGAAGCTGCCGTACCGGACGTACACGGGCCCCTCGCCCCAGCGCAGGTCGCTGAGGATGTACGGCCCCCGCTCCCCGGCCAGCAGCGCGTCGAGGTCCTCCGCGATGCGGTGGCACTGCGCGTCGTCGGCGGGGTAGACGGTGAGGAACTTGCCGCTGGCGGCGCGGTCCGCGTACTTCGCGTTGCGGGTGTGGAGCAGATACCGGCTCGGCACGAACTTGAAGGCGATCCGCCGTGCCAGGCAGTAGTCCATCACCCGGGACAGAACGGATTCGGCGTTGTCCAGGCAGGCCGAGACATGGATCTTCCAGCCCTGGGCGGGCAGCGTGTGGTCGATGGGGCGCAGAGCCAGCCAGTCACCGCTGCGGTGCCGCTGCCATCCCTCCGGTACGGGCGCGAGCGCCGCCTCGTACAGGGCCCCCCTGGAACTGCCGGTGTCCGCGGACAGCCGGTGCGGCGCGTCGTAGAAGTGACGGTCCGCGTCGCAGAAGGTGGCGTACCCCTTGATCACACCTGCTCCCTCGGTCGGCGACGGAGATGACGATGTCATCGCGGCCGGGGCGCGGACAGTCACAGCTGTCAGCATTCAGGCATGCGGAACTCATGAGTAGGAAGAGGGCCGTCGGCCTTCCGGAGTACGGGGCGAGGGGTACGGGAGGCCCCTTCCGCCGGCCTCGACCCGCCTGTGTCCAGGAAGGTCCGGCCGTCGCGGCTCCTGCGCGGGGGAACCGGAGCCGCGAGGGCCGCACCGCCCGCGGGCCGCCGGACCGTCCCGAAGATCCGGCGGCCGGCGGACACGGACCGACGCGCACCGGCGTCGAGGCGTCCCGAGGTTCAGCAGGCGACGCCTTGGGAGCGGAGCCACGCGCACTGCGCTTCGCCGGAGGTCCTGCCCCCGTCGTAGGCGCGCGGGTCCTTGTAGCCGGGGCCGACGGGCTCGTGCCGCTCGAACACGCCGTCGCCGTCGAGGTCCCCGCCGTCGGGGTCGATGCGCCCGCTCGGGTTCCGGCAGGCGGCCCGGTCGGCCGGGTCGGTCGTGCACGGCCTCTCCGTACCGGGGGCGGCGGAGGGCCCGGTGGCCCGGGCCGCCTTCCGCGCGGCCACCGGTTCGGCCGCCTTCACCGGCTCGGTGCGCGCGGCCCGTGCGGCGGGACCGCCGGCGGACGAGGTCTCCGCATCCGCCACGGAGGCCACCCGGGGCGGCAGCGCCGACGGGGTCCCACCGGGACTCCAGGCAGGCACGGTGAACGCGGCACCCGTGAGAAGGAGCGCCGAGCCGGCGAGGAGGGCGGCTCGGCGATGGACACGCAGAATAGGACGCATAGTGCACCTGGTGAGTAGATTGTGCCTTTTGCGTCGCTCACGCTACGGGGACGGTGCCGACGAGGTCAACGGGATCAGGCCCTCCGCGCCGGCGGGGGCTCCGCCCGCCCCTCCCCCGCCCCGCGCCCCGGCCATCCGCCCGGCCGGGAGGCGGGCCTCACGCCTCGCGGGCGGATGGCCGGGGGGCGCCTTACCATGATGTCCGGGGGACTCGGGCAGTCGACGGCCGGTCCTGGGCCGGCGGGAAGCGGGCTCGCATGGCTGAGCGATTCAAGAGATCAGGGCTGGTGGGCGAGCTGTCGGCCGAATTCGCCGGCACCATGATCCTCATCCTCTTCGGTTGCGGCGTGGTGGCCCAGGTGGTCGCCGGCGGGGCGCTCACCGATCCCCCAGGGGGCCTCGGCAATCACGACAGCATCGCCTGGGCGTGGGGCCTGGGCGTCACCCTGGGCGTCTACGTCGCGGCAAGGCTGAGCGGCGCTCACCTCAATCCCGCGGTGACCCTCGCACTGGCGGCGTTCAAGGGGTTCCCCTGGCGCAAGGTGGCGCCGTACGCGTTGGCCCAGACGGCGGGCGCCTTCGTGGCGGCCCTGCTGGTGCGCTGGAACTACACCGAGGCACTGGCGAAGGCCGACCCCGGCCACACCATCAAGACGCAGGGCGTCTTCTCCACGCTTCCGGCCAACGGCAATACCAACCTGCCGGTCGGCGAATGGGGCGCACTGCGCGACCAGATCATCGGCACGGCGATCCTGCTGCTGCTGATCCTGGCCATCACCGACCTGCTGAACACTCCCCCCGGCGCCAATCTGGCCCCCTTCGTCATCGGCCTGATCGTCGTGGCGATCGGCATGGCCTGGGGCACCAACGCGGGCTACGCGATCAACCCGGCCCGCGACTTCGGCCCCCGGCTGGCCAGCTTCCTCACCGGCTACGGCGGAGCGTGGCGGGATCAGTACGGGAACTTCTACTTCTGGGTGCCGATCATCGGCCCGCTGATCGGCGGACTGGTGGGCGCGTTCCTCTACAAGTTCTTCATCGGCCGGTTCCTGCCGACCGCGGAGCCGGAGCCTCCCGGACGCGTACCGGCCCCCGAGGGATGACCACGCGTCCAGGCCACTGAGGGGCTGCCGGCCGCCCCGCGCACCGGCAGCCCCCAGCCCACCCGACAGGAGAGGCGGAAAGCCATGGCGGACTTCGTCGGCGCGGTGGACCAGGGAACCACCAGCACCCGTTTCATGATCTTCGACCACGCCGGCAACGAGGTGGCGAAGCACCAGCTCGAACACGCGCAGATCCTCCCGCGCTCGGGGTGGGTCGAGCACGACCCGGTGGAAATCTGGGAGCGCACCAACTCGGTGATCCAGAACGCCCTCCGGCACCGGAACCTGTCACCCACCGACCTGGCGGCGATCGGCATCACCAACCAGAGGGAGACGACCGTGGTGTGGGACCCGCGCAACGGGCGCCCGTACTACAACGCGATCGTCTGGCAGGACACCCGCACGGACTCCATCGCGGCCGCCCTGGAACGCTCCGGGCAGGGCGACGTCATCCGCCGCAAGGCGGGGCTGCCACCGGCGACGTACTTCTCCGGCGGCAAGATCCAGTGGATCCTGGAGAACGTCGAGGGCGTCCGCGAGGCCGCCCGGCAGGGCCATGCCCTCTTCGGCAACACGGACTGCTGGGTCCTGTGGAACCTGACGGGCGGCCCCGAGGGCGGGATCCACGCCACCGACGTGACCAACGCCAGCCGCACCATGCTGATGAACCTGGAGACCCTCGACTGGGACGACGAACTGCTGGGGTTCTTCGACATCCCCCGGGAGATGCTGCCCACCATCAACCCGTCCTCCCACCCGGACGCGTACGGCGACACCCGTACCTCCCGGCCGCTGCGGGCCGCCATCCCCATCACCGGCGTGCTCGGCGACCAGCAGGCGGCCACCGTGGGGCAGGTCTGCTACGCGCCCGGCGAGGCCAAGAACACGTACGGCACGGGCAACTTCCTGGTGCTGAACACAGGCACCGAACTGGTCCGCTCGGAACACGGGCTGCTCACCACGGTGGCCTATCAGTTCGGTGACAGCCCGGCGATCTACGCACTGGAGGGCTCCATCGCGGTCACCGGTTCCGCGGTGCAGTGGCTGCGCGACCAGCTGAAGATCATCAAGTCCGCCGAGGAGAGCGAGACGCTGGCCCGCACGGTGGAGGACAACGGCGGCATCTACTTCGTCCCCGCGTTCTCCGGCCTGTTCGCCCCCTACTGGCGCTCCGACGCCAGGGGAGCGATCGTCGGCCTCGCCCGGTACAACGACGGCGGCCATCTGGCGCGGGCCGCTCTGGAGGCCATCTGCTACCAGAGCCGCGACGTGGTGGTCGCCATGGAGCAGGACTCCGGGGTGCACCTGGACGTGCTGAAGGTCGACGGCGGTGTGACGGCCAACGACCTGTGCATGCAGATCCAGGCCGACATCCTCGGCGTTCCGGTCAGCCGGCCCGTCGTCGCCGAGACGACCGCGCTGGGCGCCGCCTACGCGGCGGGACTGGCCACCGGTTTCTGGAGCAGCCCGGACGAGCTGCGCACCCACTGGCAGGAGTCCAGGCGCTGGGAGCCGCAGTGGTCCGAGGAGCAGCGCGAGGAAGGGTACGCGGGCTGGAAGAAGGCAGTGGAGCGCACGCTCGACTGGACCAAGGTGGAGTAGGCCCCGGGGTGTCCGGTGTCCGCGAGGGCCGGCCGGTGACGCGCTGCCGCGTCCACCGGCCGGCCGCCGGGTGGGCGGGGCGCGCGCTGCGACGGAACGGCTGTCCCCGGCGCCGGCGGTGAGGCGGATGAAGGGCCGGCGCGGGACGGACGTGTGCGGGACCCGGTCGGACGGGTGCCCCGGGGCATCCGAGGCGCACAGGACGAACAGGGGTGGGACGTGCGGCGATCCGGCACCGGCACGTCAGGCCTCCGTCACGCCCTCTCCGGCCATCGCTGAGCGCTCGGCGCGTCAGGGTGAGGGCGTCACCCCCGCGCCGGACCGGGCGGCTACCGGGGGGACCCGCCCCGCCGAGCGCCAAGTCCCTCTGCCGCAAGGCCGGTTCGTTCCGGTCACCCTGTGTACCGCGTGTCCTCCGGACAGCCGCATCCCCCACCCGAATGGCGGACTCGAATGCCGGGCCGGTTGCCGCGCTCGGCATCTCCCCGGTTACTGGGGGTGTCAGCGAGAACGGCTGTACCGCCCAGGCCCCGTCGTCACCCCGCACTTACGAGGAACGGCCGGGTGGGGCGGAAGGCCGCGACATCCCCGGAGAAACCATGAGCCACCAGCAGGACCTCGCTATTTGCCTAGAGCTCGGCGACGGGCCCGGTGAAGGCCGGGCACTGAGCGGCCTCGGCATTGCCTTGCAGCAGGTGGGGCGGTTCGACGAGGCCATCGACGCCCATCAGCAGGATCTCACCGTCTGCCGGGAGCTCGGCGACCGTCATGGCGAGGGCCAGGCCGTCGGTTACCTCGGTACCGCCCTCCAGCAGGTACGCCGGTTCGACGAAGCCATCGACGCCCACGAACGAGCTGCCGCGCTCTTCACCGAACTCAAGGACCCCCACCGCGAAGGCCAAGCCCTGCACAACCTGGGCACCGCCCTCCAGCAGGTACGCCGGTTCGACGAAGCCATCGACGCCCACGAGCGGGCCGCCGCCCTCTTCACCGAACTCAAGGACCCCCACCGCGAAGGCCAGGCACTCAACAGCCTCGGCTCGGCACTGCAGCAGGTACGCCGCTTCGACGACGCCATAGAGGCGCACCAGCGGGCCGCCGCCCTCTTCACCGAGCTCGAGGACCGCCACCGGGAGGGCCAGGCGCTCAACAGCCTCGGCACCGCCCTTCAGGAGGCTCGCCGCTTCGACGACGCCATCGACGCCCACGAGCGGGCCGCCGCCCTCTTCACCGAGGTCGGGGACTGCCACCGGGAGGGCCAGGCGCTGCACAACCTGGGCACCGCCCTCCAGCAGGTACGCCGCTTCGACGAAGCCATCGACGCCCACGAGCGGGCCGCGACCCTCTTCACCGAACTCAAGGACCCCCACCGCCAGGGCCAGGCGCTCAACAGCCTCGGCACCGCCCTCCAGCAGGTGTGGCGCTTCGACGACGCGTTGGAGGCGCACCAGCGGGCCGCCGCCCTCTTCACCGAACTCGGGGACAGCGAGGCCCGTCCCCTCAACAACAGCCCGGGCAACGAGCGGGTACGGGAAGCCGAGCGGCCGCGGGGTCTGTGGCGCAGCCGCAAGGCCCAGCAGCAACAGCAGGCTTCGCAGCAGAAGCAGCAGCCGCAGAAGGCGCAGAAGGCGCAGCCTCAGAAGCCTCAGCAGCAGCCCACGCCGCAGGCGCAGGCCCCGGCGCTTGCGCAGGTCGCCCAGGCACAGGCCCAGGCGCAGTCGGCGTCACAGCCCCAGCCCCAGCCCCAGCAGAAGCCTCAGCAGAAGCCCTCGAAGCCGGAGAGCGCTGTCGCAGAAGCCGCGTCACCGCTCCCGACGCCCGACCCGGCGACGTAAGGGCGGCTCTCCGGCCGCCGGTCGATCCGGCGGGCGTCCCGACCAGGGCCCGTCGGCCACGAGAGCCTCATGATCCCCGCATCGGTGTCCACCGACTGCGGAGTCGACTGGCAGGAGGCGCGGCGCCTTTGGGCGACCGCTCCTCCTGCCCGGGAGCCGGATCCGCATCGCGCGGAGCACACGGTAGGCCGGAGAGGGCGGCGAGAGCCGCCGTCCCGGCCTACCCGCATGCAGGCCCCGTCCGGGCCGCGCGTTCCGGACGGTCCGCGTGCCGACGGAAACGGTGGCGACCGGTCCGCGTGCCCGCCCCGCACCGGGCGGAGAGGACGCTCGCCGCCCGGGGGGAGCGGCCGGGCCACGACTCCCGTGCCGCACGGCCTTCACCCGTACGGGTGGTGGATCTCCCGGCACGGTCGTAGCGTCGATGCAGGAACAACGCTGGCATCGACGGACGGACACGTGGTCGCAGACGCCGCTGGGAGCCGACATGCGCAGAGAAGAGTTCAGGGACAAGGTCAGGACAGCCGTCGTGTTGTGCGCTGCCGCCGCCTTCGCGGTGGTGGTGCCGGCCTCCGCTTCCACGGGCGCACCCGCGCCGGCCCAGGTGGTGGCCGTCGACTGCTTCTCGGAAGCACAGACCCGCCCCACCGATTTCCTGCTCGCCTGCGGAGACGGCAACAACCGCCTCACCCAGCTCGAATGGTCCAGCTGGGGCCCCACGGCCGCAGTGGCGAAGGGGCTGGACGTCGTGAACGACTGCGAGCCCTACTGCGCCGCGGGAACGTTCCGCTCCTACGCCGTCACCGTACGGCTCGACCGCCCGGAAGCCTGGGAGGCGCAGCCCGAGCTGGAGCGCTTCACGCAGTTGCGGCTCACGTACACCGACGACAGGCCGCCGCGCGTGCCGCGGGAAGTGACGTACGAGCTCTGGGACTGACGCGTACCGGCCGGCGGGCTGGCACCTCGTGCCGCCCGCCGGTCCGCGCACCCCGGTGCCGCACCCCGTCGGCGCTGCCTCCCCCCAGAAGAACGTCCCCCCGGACGGCCCGGGAGGCACCGGTGCACGAGCAGCGCGTCCGAACCGCGCCCGAACGGACATCCCGCCGGGACGGATCGCCGCAGAGACCCGCAAGGCGGACAGAGGGCGACGCCCGGCCTACCGGCCCGCCTGAGGAACCATTGGAGCGTGGGGTTAGCATATGAGCGCCGCCTAGCTCGAAAGATAAATTCCTGTGACTGTCAATGACGACTCGTTCACCAACTGGAAGAACCGCGAGGAGATCGCGGAGTCGATGATCCCGATCATCGGGAAGCTGCACCGGGAACAGGACGTCACGGTCCTGCTCCACAGCCGCTCCCTGGTGAACAAGTCGGTGGTCAGCATCCTGAAGACCCACCGGTTCGCCCGGCAGATCGCCGGCGAGGAGCTGTCGGTCACCGAGACGCTGCCCTTCCTGCAGGCTCTGACCACGCTCGACCTCGGCCCTTCGCAGATCGACATCGGCATGCTCGCCGCGACGTACAAGGCCGACGACCGCGGCCTCTCGGTCGCGGACTTCACCGCCGAGGCGGTCTCCGGGGCGACGGGCGCCAACAAGATCGACCGGTGCGAGCCGCGCGACGTCGTCCTCTACGGCTTCGGCCGCATCGGCCGCCTCGTCGCCCGCCTCCTCATCGAGAAGGCCGGCTCCGGCAACGGTCTGCGCCTGCGCGCCATCGTCGTCCGCGGTGGGGGCGGCCGGGCCGCCGAGGATCTCGTCAAGCGCGCCTCGCTGCTGCGCCGGGACTCCATCCACGGCCAGTTCCAGGGCACGATCACGGTCGACGAGGCGAACAGCACGATCATCGCCAACGGCAACGCGATCAAGGTGATCTACGCGGGTGACCCGTCCGAGGTCGACTACACGGCGTACGGCATCAAGGACGCCATCCTCATCGACAACACCGGCAAGTGGCGCGACCGCGAGGGCCTGTCCCAGCACCTGCGCCCCGGCATCGACAAGGTCGTCCTGACCGCGCCGGGCAAGGGTGACGTCCCGAACATCGTGCACGGTGTCAACCACGACACGATCAAGCCGGACGAGCAGATCCTGTCCTGCGCCTCCTGCACCACCAACGCGATCGTCCCGCCGCTGAAGGCGATGGCGGACGAGTACGGCGTCCTGCGCGGCCACGTGGAGACCGTCCACTCGTTCACCAACGACCAGAACCTGCTGGACAATTACCACAGCTCCGACCGCCGCGGCCGCTCGGCCCCGCTCAACATGGTGATCACCGAGACGGGCGCCGCCTCCGCCGTCGCCAAGGCGCTCCCCGAGCTCAAGGCGCCGATCACCGGCAGTTCGATCCGCGTCCCCGTGCCGGACGTCTCGATAGCGATCCTGAGCCTGCGCCTCGGCCGCGAGACCAACCGCGACGAGGTCCTCGAGTACCTCCGCGACGTCTCGCTGCACTCGCCGCTGAAGCGCCAGATCGACTTCACGACCGCTCCCGACGCCGTCTCCATGGACTTCGTCGGTTCGCGCCACGCCTCGATCGTCGACGCCGGCGCCACCAAGGTCGACGGCGACAACGCGATCCTCTACCTCTGGTACGACAACGAGTTCGGCTACTCCTGCCAGGTCATCCGGGTCGTCCAGCACGTCTCCGGGGTGGAGTACCCGACCTACCCGGCCCCGCTGGTCTGATCCCGCCGTCCGTCCGGCGGCCCGTCGACAGCGTCGTCGACCGGCCGCCGGACGGACGTGCATGCGGTGACGGGGCCTTTCACCGCCAGCACCCGCACCGCTCCGCCCAGCCCCCGCACCGCACCGCTCACCGGGCCGTCGCGGCGGCCGAGCGGGGGTACACGGTGCTGCTGGATCACACGGGTGGCCGGCGCGAGCAGGAGATCCTGGTGAGTCAGGGCTTCCGCGTCCGGGTGATCGACGGCCTCATCCTGAGCCCGATAGAGCTGGAGACGGAGGACCTGCGCCACCGCACGGAACCGGTACCGCTCGTCCTGCTCGGCGAGCGCGCCTACGACCTGCCGTACGACCACATCGCGATCGACAACGTGGCCGCCGCCCGCATCGCCGTGCGCCACCTGATCGATCTGGGGCGCGGGGAGGTGGCCTTCCTGGGTGCCCGCCGGGAGCCCAGCCGGCCCGCCCTGCTGCGGTTGCGCGGATGGCGCGAGGAGCTGACCGCCGCGGGACTCTCCGCCGACGAGGGACTTGTCGCCGCCGCCGACGGCTGGGGGCACGAGGACGGGGCCCGCGCCATGGCCCGCCTGCTGGACTCGGGCCGACGCCCGGACGCGGTGTTCGCCTATAACGACCTCATCGCCATCGGAGCCATGCGGGTGCTGTTCGAGCGTGGTCTGCGCATCCCCGAGGACATCGCGGTGGTCGGGTTCGACGATATCGTCGAGGGGCGGTACGGCGCCGTGACGCTGACCTCCGTCTCCCCCGACAAAGCGGCCATCGCACGGCTCTCGGTGGAGGCGGTCCTCTCCCGCCTCCAGGACGGGGAGCACGCGCCCGAACGGGTGGAAGCGGGGTTCACCCTCGTACGGCGGGAGAGCACGCTCGGCCGCGGCTGACGTCCCCTGCCGAACGCCGCCCCTCCCCCACGCCGCCCCCGCGCCCCGGGCGGACCACCACCGGGGCACGCTCCCGCACCCGCGCGTCCGACCTGAACCACCGCTGCGCGCAGGGCACTTGGCGGAGGCGTCGGCACAGCGCGGGCCCGGTCGTCCGGGTCCGGGCCGGGCACCCGCCGACCGGTCCGGCCGACGTCGTCGTCCCGGGTGCGGCCGCCCCGGTTGGTGCACACGACCGCCGCGCCTCCCGCCCGGCCGCGTCCCGCACACCCGCCGAGGAGCTATTCATGCGCCCTCCGTCGTCCCGTCGGCTCAGACGACCGTGGCAGGCCCTCGCGGCCCTGCTGACCACATACGCCCTGGTGTGCGCCGGTCTGCTGACGATCGGCGGCACCGCCCACGCCGGACCCCGGGCCGCGGCCTGGACTCCGAAGCCGTCGGCCATGACCACGCCGTGGACCGATCGCGTCCCCGTCGACAAGCCGCTGCCGGAGTATGCCCGTCCCCAGCTCACCCTCTCCGACTGGCCGAACCGCAACGGTGTCTGGGACTTCGCCGTGACCACCGCCGACGCCGGTCAGCCGGCCGCGTTCCCCGAGCAGATCCGCGTGCCGTTCCCCGTCGAGGCCGCGCTCTCCGGCATCCACCGCACGGTCACCCAGAACGACAAGCCGGGAGGACGGGGCGCGGCCGCACCGAGTTCCGGTTCCCGCACCTCCGGGGTGCGGCGACACCCTGAGACCGGGGGCGCCGGGGCGCCGAGGGTCCGGGCAGCGCGGGACGGCGAACCTGACACTCCGGGACTGGCGCGGGACCGGGCCCGGACAGGTCCGGGGCGGAGGGTCCGCCTCGGCCCACGGCGACCAGGGAGGGCGCGCCGAGCCGTCGGGTGTGACGCGGGAAGGCGCGCCCGTCCGGCGATGCGAACCTTCCGCCCGGGGTTGCGCGAGCCGTGGAGATTGGCGCAATCGGGCCGGGAACCTGGCCGGTCGTGCGGTCTAGACCAATTCTCCACCGAGCACCTATCGTCGGACCGGTGATCGCGCGCCGCACGGCCGCGCCCCTTCCGTCCAGCCTTCCGAACGTCACCTCCTCCCACCTCCCCGTGCCATGCCCGCCCGCCCGCCTGCCTGCCTGCCTGCCTGCCTGCCTGCCTGCCGATGGGACCTGCTTGTGATCGACATAGTGGTGGTGCTCAGGGCCGAGGACGCCGTCCTCGACTTCCTGTCCGTCCTCACCCCGCCCGCCTCCGGAGCCGGCGACGCGCCGGACGACGGCGCCGAAGTGCACGTACTGCTCGCCGACTCCGGTGAACACCTCGTGCTGCCGCCCGCCACTCCCCTGGCCGGACGGCTCGACGCGCTCGCCGGCCGGGTGCGGGAGGCCGACGAGAGCGCCGCCTCACCCGGGCCCGCCGCACTCGGCACCGCGCTCGCCCGGATCGCGCAGGGCCGCTCCGTACGGGTGTGGACCCACTCCCCCGCCGACAACCGCCGCAGCCGCGGCCGGCTGGGGCACGATGTCGCCGAGGCCCTCGACGCCCCGGCCACCGCCGGGAGCACCGCCGTCCGGCACGCCGTCGGCTATTCGCCGTTCCTCCAGTTCGTCAGTGACCTCGACCGGCCGCTCGACCGCGAACTGGTCGCCCACAAGCTCGACTTCGTCAATCGTCACGCCCGGCACCTTCTGGACACCGACTCCCCGCAGCACGTCCTCTACACCGGCCGAGTGCCGGCCGTCGAGCGGTACTTCACGGCCGGCCCCGACGAGCGCCGCCGGCTGTTCGCCCTGCTCGCCAGCCTGGACGAGGAGGCGGCGTCCGTTCCCGACCCGTGGGAGTTCGCGACCTCCCCGTACGAGGCCGAACGGCTGGACGCCACCACGGCCTGGATCACCCGGCACTGCGCCCCGGACGCCGGCGCCCTGATCGAGGTCGGTGCCTGCGAAGGCGCCCTGACCGCACGGCTCGTCGACAAGGGCCACCGCGTCGAGGCCACCGAACCCAACCCGGTCTTCCGGTCCCGCCTCGTGGAAGCGGCCGGCACGGGCGGCGCGGTCCGCGTACACCCCGACGGGCTCGCGGAGCTCGCCGGCACCCGGCACCTGGCCGGCGGGGCATACCTGCTGATCGAGATGCTGTACTACGGCCAGGACCTGGACCTGCTCGACGCGCTCCCCACCGACCTGCTCCTGATCTCCCTGGAACCGGAGGCCCTGGACACCCGGTTGCGCCCCTGGCTCGCCACCGCCCCGCAGTGGGAGCAGATCGACGAGACCGTCCTCGTCCGCCCCGCCCTGGAGACCGTCTGCGGCGGCCGGGCCCATCTCCGCAAGCGCGGCAGCACCGGCGTCCTGCTGCGGCGCCGCTCCGCACTCGACTGAAAGCCCGATCCCCCGTGAGCACTGTCGTTTCCCTGGTCAACTCCTGCCTGCTGGCCTCCTACGAAGGGCGGGTCCCACCTCCCTGGATCCGCCGCGCCGTGGAGGACGGTCTCGCCGGTGTCGGTGTGTTCGGCACCAATCTCGCCGCGCCCGCACCCGGTGCGAGGACTCCGGCCCCGGTTCCGTACGGCACTCTCCACGACGACATCGTCGCCCCGCTGCGCGCCGTACGCCCCGATGTGCTGATCGCCCTCGACGAGGAGGGCGGGGACGTGACCCGCCTGGACTACCACCGCGGCAGCCCCTATCCCGGGAACCACGCCCTCGGCGCCGTCGACGACCCCGGTCTCACCCGCCGGGTCGCCTCGGCCATCGGTGCCGATCTGGTGGACGCGGGCATCAACCTGTGCCTCGGCCCGTGCGCCGACGTCAACTCCCAGCCGGACAACCCCATCATCGGTGTCCGGTCCTTCGGTGCCGATCCTGAGCTCGTCGCCCGGCACACGGAGGCGTTCGTCCGAGGGCTCCAGGACAGCGGCGCCGCCGCCACGCTGAAGCACTTCCCCGGGCACGGCGACACCGGCATCGACTCGCACACCGCCCTGCCGGACGTCGACCGCGACCTGCCCGCGCTGCGCGCACTGGACCTGCCGCCGTTCGTCGCGGGCATCGCCGCCGGCGCCAAGGCGGTCATGACCGGCCACATCCGGCTGCCGCGCCTCGCCGAACCGCCCGCCACGCTGAGCCCCCGCATCGTCACCGGGCTGCTGCGCGGGGAGCTCGGCTACGAAGGCGTCATCATCAGCGACGCCCTGGAGATGGCCCCGATCCTCGGCCGGTACGGCTTCGGCGGCGCCGCGGTCCTCGCCTGGTCCGCCGGTGTCGACCTGGTCCTGCTGGGCGCCAGCGGGGTGGAACACACGTTGCCCGAGGTGTACAAGGCGGTGGAAGCAGCGCTGCGCAAGGGCGAGTTGACGATCGACCGGCTGGAGGAGGCCGCCGCCCGGGTCGACGCGCTGCGCACATGGGCCCTGCCCGTCGCCCCGGGCGTCTCCCGCCACCCCGGCATCGGCCTCGTCGCCGCACGCCGTGCCGTCTCCTCCGTCGGTGTGCACCCCTTCGGACCTGCCGCGCCCGTGCACACCGTACGGCTGATGAGTGCGGCCAACATGGCCGTGGGCGTGGCCCCTTGGGGGCTCGCCCGGGCACTCGAAGGGCTCGACCGGCTCGCCTCCTCCGTCGATGTGGATCCCGGCACCGACCCGGCGGAGATCCCGCTGCCCGCGGTGGGCCCCCTGGCCGTCGTCGTCCGCGATGCCGCCGGCGACCCCTGGCAGCACGCGGCCGTCGAGGCGCTGCGCGCCCGCCGCCCCGATCTCGTCACCGTCGACATGGGCCTGGCGCCCGCCCCCGGCCGGCTGACGTCGCCGCTGCTCCTCACCCGCGGCGCCGGCCTGGCCAACGCCATCGCCGCCGCCGAGTTCCTCACCGGCCGCGGCTGGTCGGCCCCGCTGAGCGAGAGGTGAGGCCGGACTCCGGCGCTCCCCGCCCCACCCCTCCGGAGTCCGGCGCTCCGGACCCCGCCCCTCCGGGCCCCGGCGCTCCCCCCTCCGGCCCCCGCCTCTCCGGACCCCGGCCCCCGCCTCTCCGGCGCTCCGGGGACGGCTGGCGCCCGGGCCGCTTCCCGAACCGTTGCGGAACCCCGCGCCCTCGCCCCGCCGTCGGGGGCTCGGATTCCGTCGTCCCGTACGACCGCACAGGCCCCTGGAGTGACGTGTACGACCTCTGTGTCGGACTCGGATACCACTGCGAGTCCACCCATCAGATCCGCCGGTTCACCGGCGACCACCGAGCACACTTCTTCGACTGGCTCGACCTCGAACTCGCCTCCGTCATCGAGGCCGTCGACGCCGACTTCCGCAACGTCCTGCGCCCGGGGCTGAGCGAGCCGTTCGACGACGGCACATGTGTGCTCGACCGGGGCTCCGACATCCGCTTCTTCCACGAGTTCCACGCCCATGCCGACGGCGGACGCCTGACCCGGAGCGACGTCGAACGTCAACTCTCCTCCGTACAAGCGAAGTTCGCCCATCTGGCGACACGGTGGCGCGCCATGGTCGCCTCCGACGCCCATGTGCTCTACATCCACCATGACGCCTTCGACGAGGCCGACGCCGCCGACCTGCGCCGACTGCGCGCGAGTCTCGCCGCCCAACGTCCGGGGCACCGCTTCGGCATCCTGTGGGTGCGCCGCACCCCGCCCTCACCCCGGGAGGCAGGCTCCCTCCCGGACGGCGTCACCTGGGCCACCACGCCACTGGTCCCGGACCGCTGGCAGGGCGACGACGGCGCCTGGGACCGGGTCCTCACCCGCCTGCCCCTCGCCCGGCGGCGGACCGGCGCACCACCGGAGCTCCCCGCCACGCACACCGGCTGACCCACCGGGTCTCCCACCCGCCCCTATGGCCCAGAGGAAGGACCACACGGCCATGGACTCCCCCGCACCCTCCCGTACCGTCGTGATCTCCCCGCACTTCGACGACGCCGCCCTCTCCCTGGCCGGGCTGCTGCCCGGCCTGCCCGGCCCCGTCGACGTGGTGACCGTCCACGGTGGCGCCCCCGCCCCCGGCAGCCCGGTCTCATGGTGGGACACCCAGTGCGGCTTCTCCTCCGCCGCCGAGGCCCACCGTGCTCGCCGGGCCGAGGACGCGGCGGCCTGCGCGCTTCTGGGCGCCGCTCAGATCGTGCTCGACCACCCGGACGGGCCCTACCGCCCGGAGGGAGCGACGCTCGACGGGCTCGAAGCGTTCCTGCGCGACCTGCCGCCGGACACCCGGGTGCTCGTCCCCCTCGGGAGCAACCAGCCCGACCACGAGGCGGTGCGCCGGCTCGCCGTGCGTGTGCTCGCCGACCGGGGCGCGCCCTTGCCGTGGGTGTACGCCGACCTGCCCTACACCGGCCATCTCCCCGAGTGGGGCCGGCCCGGGGCGAGCGACGCCCTCGCCCTCAGCCGTATGTGCGGACTCGCCTACCAGGACCTGCTGACCACCCACCGCACCCACGTCCGGTACGCCCTGACCCTCGACGACGCCCAGTGGGCCGTCAAACGCGCCGCCGTGCTCTGCCACGGATCCCAGCTGGCCCCGCTGGCGGCCGACCACGGCGGCTTCCTCGCCCGTACGGGCCCGTTGAGCGCCGAACTCGTCTGGTCCCTCGAACCACGGGACGCGGTGTCCGCGTCCTCCGTCCCTCTGGAGAGTGCGTCGTGCTGAGCGTCGGCGCCACGCGCCCGTCGCCCGTCGTCCTGTCGGCCCGGGGGCTGGTCAAGGAGTACCGGAGGGGTCGTGCCGTGGACGGCGTGGACCTCACCGTGCACGCCGGTGAACGCCTGGGGCTCCTCGGCCCGAACGGCGCCGGCAAGACGACGACGCTGCTCATGTGCCTGGGCGCCGTGGAACCCGACGCGGGCAGTGTCGAGATCCTCGGCAGCAGGCTGCCCCAGCGCCGTGCCGAGGCCATGCGGGGGCTCGGCTTCGTCGCCGGCTATCTGCCCCTGCCCGACCGGGTGCGGGTCCGCGAGTACCTTCGCCTGTACGCCGATCTGTACGGGCTGCGCGACCCCTCGGGCGCCGTCGACGCGGCCCTCGCGCGGTTCGGCATCGAGCATCTGGCCGTGGCGATCGGCACCGAGCTGTCCAGTGGGCAGAGGACGCTGGTCGGCATCGCCAAGGCCGCCCTGCACCGGCCCCGGCTGATGATCCTGGACGAGCCCACCGCATCCCTCGACCCGGACATCGCCCTGCGGGTGCGCACCGCCCTGCTCGCCCTCTCCGCCGAACAGGGCACCGCCCTCCTCGTCACCAGCCACGACATGGTCGAGGTGGAACGACTGTGCGAGCGGGTGGTCTTCCTGCACGGCGGGCGCGTCGCCGCCGACGGCACTCCGGCCGATGTCGCCGAACGCTTCGGCCGGCAGGACCTGGAGGGCGTCTTCCTGCACCTCGCCGAGAAGCGGGACCGTGAGAAGCGCGACCGTGAATGGGGCGCCGCCTCATGACCTCCCGTACCGTCTCCGGCCCTCCCGCGCCGCCGCCCCTCCCGGCCGGGGGCCCTGCTCTGCGCCCTCCCGTCCAGGCGTCCCTCCACCGCGTCCTCGCCGTGGCACGCCGGCACTGGCTGGTCCTCAAGCGCAGCCCGCACCGCTTCTTCGACGTCCTGGTCTGGCCGCTGGTCGACACCCTGCTCTACGGTTCCATCGGGCTGTTCGCCGCCCAGGCGGCCGAAGCGGCGGGCGGCGCCCCGGGCACGACCGCCACCGTCACCGTCTACCTGCTCAGCGGCACGGTCCTGTGGCACCTGGTCCACCAGACGCAGATCTCCCTCGCCACCGGGTTCCTGGAGGAGACCTGGTCCCGCAACATCCTGGGGCTGCTCGCCACCCCGATGCGGGACTGGGAGTACCTGGCGGGCGTCGGACTGTTCGCCCTCGCGCGCACCGCCGCCAGCGCCCTGGCCGTCGCCGCGCTCGCCTTCGCCGCGTACGCCTTCGACATCACCACCCTCGGCCTGGGGCTGATCCCCGTGGCCGCTCTGCTGCTCATCTGCGGCTGGTCGGTGGCGTTGCTGGTCGTCGGGCTGGTCCTGCGCTACGGCAGCGGTGCCGAGGCACTCGTCTGGGGGGCGCTGTCCGTCGTCATGCCGCTGTCCGGCGTCTTCTACCCCGTCTCCACCCTGCCCGTCGCGCTCAGGCCCGTCGCCGAGGTCCTGCCCACCACCCATGTCTTCGCGGCCGGAAGGGAGCTGGCCGCCGGGAACGGCGTCCCCTGGCGCGGCCTCGGCCTCGCCGCCGTCGGCACAGCGGTGCTCGTCGCCCTGAGCCTCTTCGCGCTCTCCCGCATGCTGCGCACCTTTCGCCGCAGGGGTCTGGTCACCCGCTACTCCTGACCGGGCACCGGCTCGGCGCGCCCGCCGGGGGACGGGCGCGGGCGCCGCCGAGCGGACGGGACCGCACGGCCTCGACTCCGGTCACCAGGACCGGACCGGTGAAACTCGACGCCACACCGCGGTGCCACGGGCGCGGACGCCCCGCGGAGTGCTTGCTTGAACTCCGCAGACACCTTGACCGAGGAGAACTCCGTGTCATCACAGCAACCGGGCCTCTCGTACACCGTGCCGGGGCTGAGCCGGGAGACCGGTGCAGAGATCATCCCCATGCTGCAGATGCGCCTGCACGCCCTCAACGATCTGGCACTGACGCTCAAGCACATCCACTGGAACGTCGTCGGCCCGCACTTCATCGCGGTGCACGAGATGCTCGACCCCCAGGTCGAGCAGGTGCGCTCCATGATCGACGACCTCGCCGAGCGCATCTCCACGCTGGGCGGCGAGCCGAAGGGCACTCCGGGGGCGCTCGTCGCCGACCGGGGCTGGAACGACTACTCCATCGGCCGGAGCGAGGCCATCGAGCACCTGGGCGCCCTGGACCTCGTGTACACCTCCATCATCGCGTCCCACCGCGAGGCGATGCAGGCGACCGAGGAGTCCGACCCGGTCACCCAGGACATGCTGATCGAGCAGCTGCGCGGCCTGGAGCTGTTCCAGTGGTTCGTCCGGGCGCACCTGGAGTCGAGCGGGGGCAAGCTCAGCACGGCCGGCGCGAAGACCGAGAAGGACGCGGCCTCCGCCGCGGCGACGCAGGCGCAGAACCAGCCCTGAACGCACCGCGGTGGTCCGTCGCGCCGGCCGGCCGCGGGCAAGGCCGGCCCGCCGCCGGCCCGTCGAGGCCCCGTCGAAGGTGGTCCGCCGTGCCGCTGCCGACCCGGTGGCCGGCCGGCCCGTGAAGGAGACGGATGATGAGTGATCAGCGCCGTGCGGCGGCCGATGTCGTCGTCGTCGGCGCCGGGCTGGCCGGCCTCGCCTGTGCCTCGGACCTGAGCCGGGCGGGCCGGCGCGTGGTTCTGCTGGAGGCGTCAGACGGCGTGGGCGGCCGGATGCGTACGGACCGGCGGGACGGGTTCCTGCTGGACCGCGGCTTCCAGGTGTTCAACGTCGCCTACCCGCAGGTGAAGAGGCGCATCAGCTTTCGGGAGCTGCGGCTGCGGCCGTTCACCCCGGGTGTCGTCGCCCACACCGCGCGCGGGCCCCTGCGGATCGCCGATCCCACCCGGCGGCCGCGTGCCGCCGGGAGTCTGCTGCCCGGCCGCGTCCTTTCGGCCCGCGACCTCGCCGCCCTGGCCGCGCTGACCGCACGCGACGCACTGCTGCCGCCGAGCGCCCTCAAACGCGGCCGGGACCGCACCACCGCACAGGCGCTCGCCCGCGCCGGACTGTCCCCGCGCGCTGTCGAGGAACTGTTGCGGCCCTTCCTCTCAGGGGTGTTCCTGGAGGACGGCCTGGAGACATCGGCCCGCTTCTTCCACCTGGTCTGGCGCAGCATGGCGCGCGGCACCCTGTGCCTTCCCGCCGAGGGCATCGGCGCGGTCCCGGCCCAGCTGGCGGACCGGCTTCCCGACGGCGTTCTGCGGTTGGAGACGCCTGTCACGGAGGTGAGCGGCGGCGGCGTGCTGACGGCGGACGGAGGTGAGCTGCCGGCCGCCGCGGTCGTGGTGGCCACGGACGCCGCCACCGCCGCCCGCCTGCTGCCGGGCCTGACGGTGCCCGACACCCGCACGGTCACGACGTACTACCACGCCACCGCGACGCCGCCGCTGTCCGAGCCGACCCTGGTGGTGGACAGCACCAGGGCGGTCCTGAACACCTGTGTCCTCACCGAGGTCTCCGCCACCTACGCACCGCCCGGCACCTCCCTGGTCTCCACCTCCGTGCTGGGCGGCGAGGCGCCCGGGACCGGGCACGCCGTCCTCGGGCGCCTCGCCGAGCTGTACGGGACCGACACGAGCGCCTGGTGGCCCATCGGGACGTACACCGTGGAAGGGGCGCTTCCGGCGATGCCGCCGCCCTGGCCGCTGAGTCGGACCACTCGCTTCGCGCCGGGCCGGTACGTGTGCGGGGACCACCGGGCGACCGGGTCGGTGCAGGGCGCGCTGGCGTCGGGCGCCCGGGCCGCCCGCGAGGTGCTGGCCGGCCTGGTGCGCGGTTGACCGTACGGCGGCGCGCCGGCACCGCGGCCCGCTTCGTCGGCGCCGTCGCCCCGGCGGACCCGCCGGCTCCGTAAGGGTCCGGCGCGGCCGGCCGGTGCCGCGGTACACCGGGCCCGCCTCGGCATCGACGGGATGCGCAGGCGCGCGACGCGGCGCCCGCAGCGGCTCGCGGGTGTCCCGACCGTGCCGACGTTCCGGTCCGGTGCCGAGCGGCACCGCTCCCACCTGCCGATACTCCGGATTCGCCGCCGAGCCCGCTGCGACTATGCTCCGGAATCTGCTGTCCGCCGGATTTGTACGAGCGGTGGACGTCTCTACCGGGTGAGAAGGTTCGGGAATACCGTGTTGATCGGGCGTCAGGACGAACGGGCGGCCATAGCCACCGCGCTGTCACCGCAGGCCACGACGGCGTCGCTGCTGCTGCTCGGCGAACCCGGGGTCGGCAAGACCATGCTCCTGGACATGGCGGTGGACGAGGCCCTCCAGGGCGGGGCGAGGGTGCTCCGCGTACGGGGCAACGCCGCCGAGACCGAGCTGGCCTTCGCCGGCCTGCACCAGCTCCTGCTTCCGGTCCTGGACCGGGTGGACGGCCTTCCGGTCCGTCAGCGCGGCGCCCTGCTCAGCGCCTTCGGACTGGGGGAGGACCCCACACCGCCCGACCTCATGATGATGAGCCTGGCCGTGCTGACCCTCACCTCGCAGGTCGCCTCGACCCAGCGACTGCTGCTCGCCGTCGACGACGCCCAGTGGATCGACCACGGCAGCTGCCAGGTCCTGGGGTTCCTCGCCCGGCGCCTGGAGGGCGAGCCGATCGGTCTGCTCGTCGCGTCGCGCGGCTCGCGCCGGCCCGAGTGGCTGGACCGGTCGGTCCCCGAGCTGATGGTGCCGGCGCTGTCGCCGCCCGAGGCGGAGGAGCTGCTCAGCACCCAGCCCGACCCGCCGACCGGTCCCACCCGTCGCCGCGTGCTCGACACGGCCGCGGGCAACCCGCTGGCCCTGGTGGAGCTGTCGCGTTCGGCGGCGCGGGACGGCGAGCTCCCCGCGGCCGGCCACGTGCCGGTCACCGATCTGCTGGAGCGGACCTTCGCCGCCCAGGTCGACGAGCTGCCCGCCACGACCCAGGAGGCGCTGCTGGTCGCGGCGGCGGCCGAAGGCGCCGGGCTGGCCGATGTGCTGGCCGCGCTGCCGCCGGGCAGCGACATGGAGGTCTGGCTGCCCGCGGAGAGAGCGGGGCTGATCCGGCTCCAGGCGGACCACATCAGCTTCCGGCATCCCCTGATCCGTTCGGCGATCTACAGTGCCGCCCCGTTCGCCCGCCGGCGCCGGGCCCACCTGGCGCTGGCAGCCGTGCTCGACGCCGACCCCGACCGCCGGGCGTGGCAGTTGTCGGCGGCGACGGTCGCCCCGGACGCCTCGGTCTCCGCCGCGCTGGAGGCCACCGCCATGCGCGCGGTCGCGCGCGGCGCCATGGCGGAGGCCGTGGCCGGTCTGGAGCGGGCCGCGCAGCTGAACTCGTCCCCCGCGGAGCAGACGCGCCTGCTGTCGACAGCGGCCTACGCCGCCATCCTGGTCGGGGACATCGGCCAGGCGGAGGTACTGGCGGCGAGAGCCACCGAGCTCAACGAGGACCCGTCGGCGATGCTGTGGATATCGGCCCTGTCGGGGCTGGTGGAGATGCTGATGATGCGCATGGAGCGCGCGTTCTCCCTGGTGATCCCCGATGCGCAGACCTTCCCGCCGCCGGTCGACGGGGGCATGTCCACGATCGCGACCGGGATCGCCTACCACTCGGGCATCCCCTCCCAGCGTGAGCGGATCATGGGGTTGCTGGGTCTCCGCGAACCGGACACCGCGACGCCCCACCCGTTCCTCCTGTGGGACGCGGGCGTCATGGACCCCTTCGGCAAGGGGAACACCGTTCGCGGCCATCTGTCCGCCGCCACCTCGGCGCCGGGCCGGGCTCCCACCGAGACCCACACGCTCGGGGTGCTCTGCATGGTGCTCGACGAGACGGAGACGGCGGTGAGCCTGCTCTCGGAGGTGGCGAACCCGCAGTGGGAGGACGCGGACGCCTTCCACGCCGGGATGACCGCCGCCGATCTGGCCTGGGCGAACCTCGACAGCGGCCGCTGGGCCGATGCCCGGCTCGGTGTCGAGCGGCTCGCCGCGCGCTTCCTGGACGGTGAGCACACCCACGGGGCCGCCCGGGCGCTCACCGTCCTGGCCACTCTCGGCGCCCTCACCGGAGAGCCCGACACGGCCGCCCGTCACGCGACAGCCGTGCTGGCGGTGACGGAGCCCGCCGGTGTGCTCGGCACCGTCGTCCGCGCCCGCCGGGCCGCGGGCCTGGCCGCCATGGCGCTCGGTGACCACGCCTCGGCCTTCCGTCACCTCCAGGGCCTGTTCGACCGGTCGGGAGCCCCGGTCCATTACCACCTGTCGTGCTACGCCATCGCCGACTACGCCGCCGCCGCCGTGCTCACCGGCCATGCGGAGGACGCCGCCGCGGCCCTGAGGCGCGTCACCGCCGAGGTCGCCGACGGCGCGTCACCGCGCATGCGGCAGATCCTGGGCCGGGCCCGCGCGTTGCTCGCCGATCCGGCCGAGACCGGTTCGCTGTTCCACACGGCGCTGGCGGACCCGGCCGGGCAACGGTGGCCCTTCGAACGGGCCCAGAGCTGGCTGGAGTACGGCGAATGGCTGCGCAGGCAGCGCCGGATCGCCGAGGCCCGGGGTGCCCTGACCACGGCCCGCGACATCTTCGACGGCCTGGGAGCGGTGCACTGGAGCGAGCGCGCCCAGGCGGAGCTGCGTGCCGCCGGGGTCTCCGTCGAGAGCGCCCCGCGCAGCGGGCTGGGGGATCTGACCCCCCAGCGCCGGCGGATCGTCCGGCTGGCCGCGCAGGGTCTGACCAACCGGGAGATCGGCGAACGCCTCTTCCTGTCGCCCCGCACCGTGGGGACGCATCTGTACCAGGCCTTCCCGGTTCTGGGAGTGACCTCGCGCGGGCAGCTGCGCGACGTGGTCGGACAGGACACGGCGGACTGAGGCGGCGGCCGGGGACGGCGGCGCGGTACGGGGGGCGCCCCGCGTGAGGCGACCGGCGCCGCCGGCTGACCGGCCGGCACTTCCTCACGCCCGGCGGGACCGGCCGCCGCGGGCCGGTCCCCGAAGCATCGGGCACAACGTAAGTCACATGACGGATGGCACCGTCGGCAGGTGATCCGAGACTGGACGAAGGAGCACATCACTTCCCACCGGAGGGCCGCATGAGCCTGTTCCCCAGCACCGCCGGCCGTTCCCGGCTGTACCGCACGCGCCAGGCCGGGGCGGACCCTGGGCGGCAGGGACTCGTGCGCGCCTGCCTTCGGCGACCCGCATACGCCGGTCGCGGTGGAGCCCCGCGGGCGGTCACGGCTCGCGGACGGTGCACCGCCGTCGTATCGCCGTCCTCCGACGGCGTCCCCGTCACACGCGTGGTCGCGACGGCTCCCCGCCTGCTCTGAGCCGGCCCGGCCGGCCCCACGGGCCGTGAACCCGCACCGCCGTGCACCCGCCCGGCCGCGCGCAGCCGCCACCCGGCCACGCCTCGCACCGCTCGTCGGCGCCCGCCAGAGCCCTGGGCGCCCCCGCGGATCCCCGCGGCCGAGGGGTCCCACGCCCCCGGCCACTGATCCGCAGTCGGCCCCCCGTGCCCCACGACCACCGTCCGGCACCCGCCGGAGCTCCTCGGGCCTTCGCCCGCAGCCCGCCGCAGCCGGCCCGCAGTGCGCCGTCCGCCGCCTGCCACTCGCCGTCTGCGCTCTGCCGTCTGCCGCCGCAGGGCCCCCGCCTGCCGTTTTGTCTTCTTCTCCCCTCCGGCGCTGCCACGGGAGGAGTGACCGCATGACCGTTGTAAGGAGTCATGATGTCCGTCGCGCTTTCCACCTCGCCCTCGCCGTTGTCGGCCTCCGCGCGAGCGGAGTACTGGCACAGTCTGGTGTCCCACACGTTCATACCGCTGGACGTCATGCTGCACGCCCGTGAGTCGTCGGTGGGGACGATCAGCAGTCAGCAGCTCGGCCCCTTGCAGATCTCCGAGGTCGAGGCCGGTCCCCAGACGGTCTCACGCGACAGACGACTGATCTCCCGGGGCGGGGAGGAGTACCTCACCGTCACCATGCAGCACCGGGGCACCGCGAGACTCACCCAGGACGGACGGGAGGCCCTCGTCGGGCCCGGGACCTTCACCTGCTCGGACGCGGGGCGGCCCTACCGGAGAGAGCAGCCGGACGACTTCCGCTTCACGGCGTTCCGTGTGCCGAAGGAGATCCTGGGGATGTCGGACACCGATCTGCGGGCGATCACCGGCACCGTCTTCAGCAGCCACCGCGGCACGTCCGGACTGGTCGCCGGATATCTGGAGCGGCTGGCCGAGCAGGCCTCCGTGTTCGACCCGTACACGGGACAGCAACTCGCCATGATCACCGGGGATCTGCTGACCGTGCTGGTGCGCGAGCGGCAGGGCCGGCTGAACCCCCACACCTCGGAGGCCGCCCGTGGCATGCTGGCGCGCGTCAAGGAGTACATCCTCCGGGAGCTGGTCGACCCCGATCTCTCACCGGAGACGATCGCGACCGCGCACCACGTGTCCGTACGGTATCTGCACAAGCTCTTCCAGCCGGAACAGATCACGGTCGGCCGCTGGATCCAGCGCGAGCGCCTGGAGAGATGCCGGCGCGATCTGTCCCGGCGGTCGGCGCCGGCCGTGTCGGCCGTCGCCCAGCGCTGGGGTTTCGTGAGCCCCTCCCACTTCAGTCGGGCCTTTCGCGCCGCCTACGGAATGTCGCCCCGGGAGTGGCGGTCGAGCGTCGGAGCGATGAACGCAGACGGGTGAACAGCGGCTCCCGCCGCGCCGTGCCGTGGGGTGCGGGTGTCCGCGATCGCCCCCGCCGGCCTCACGAGGGGGCGCTCCTCCCCGGCGCGGGCGGGGCGGGGTCCGGCCGCCGGGCGTGCAGCGCGTCGCGCAGCGTCCGGGTGGCCAGCGCGATGGCGGCCCGCGCCGCGCACGTCGAGCGGAGGCTGTCGAGCACCACGAAGTCGTGGACGGCGCCCTGGACGCGGACGGCCGAGACGGGGACCCCTGCGGCCCGCAGCCTTGCCGCGTACGCCTCGCCCTCGTCGCGCACGACATCGGCCTCCCCGGTGATGACCAAGGCCGCGGGCAGTCCGGTGAGCTCTTCGGCGGTGGCTCGCAGCGGTGAAGCGGTGCTCTGCGCGCGCTCGGCCCTGCTGGTCGTGTACTGGTCCCAGAACCACTGCATGCCGTCGCGACGCTGGACGTATCCGGTGGCGAACCGACGGTAGGAGTCGGTGTCGAAGCCCGCGTCGGTGACGGGGTAGAACAGGACCTGCTGGAGCAGCGGGACGTCACCCCGTGCCTTGGCCATCAGGGTCAGCGCGGCGCTCATGTTCCCGCCGACCGAATCCCCGACCACGGCCAGGCGCGTACCGTCCAGGTCCCTGTCCGCCCCCGCGGTGACGATCCACTGCGCGACGGCGTAGTTCTGCTCGATGGCGACCGGGTAGCAGACCTCGGGCGACAGGTCGTACTCGGGGAAGACCACGGCGGCCCGTGCCCCCACGGCCAGTTCGCGCACCAGCCGGTCATGGGTCGCGGCACTGCCGAACACCCATCCTCCGCCGTGGATGAAGAGGATCACGGGCAGCGGGCCCCGGATCCCCGCGGGCCGCACGAGTCGGACGTAGACACCGCCGGTGGGACCGCCGGTGACGGTCAGCCACTCCTCGTCGATGACGGGTCGGTCGGCTTCGCCCCTCTGGAAGTCCTCGACCGCCTTGCGTCCGTCCACCAGGGCGAGATCGAACAGGAAGGGTGGACGTGCCGTCGCCTCGGCGAGCGTGCGAGCCTCGGGTTCGAGCACAGGCTCGGCGGATGGCGTCACATCGGACATCGGCAGCTCCTCGGTGGGGCGGTTGGACCGGCGCGGCCCGTGCCGCGCCGGTACGGATGAAGTCCTGCGAAGCCGGGCAACCCGGCCGACCGCACCGGATCCGAGGGACGGCGGGCGCCCCTCGCGATCCGGCGCGATCGGCGTGACCGGCGTGACCGGCGGGTCCCCTGGCCCGGGGTCGGATCAGTGGGCGGTGGCGTCGGCGGTGGTCCGGACCGCTTCCTGGATCAGCTCGGCGACGCGCTGGGGCTGGGAGAGCATGACCAGGTGCGAGGAGTCGACCTCGACGATGGTCATGCCGGCCCGTTCGTAGCCGTAGCGCTCCACTTCGGGGTTGATGGTCCGGTCGGAGGTGGCGACCACGCCCCAGGACGGCTTGGTCCTCCACGCCGCGGCCGGGGCCGCTTCGCCGAAGGCCGCCGCGGCCAGCGGGCGCTGGGAGACGGCGAGGACGGCGGCGAGCTCGGGATCGACGTCCGCGGCGAAGACCTCCGCGAACCTCTCGGCCTCCACCGACACATCGGTCCCGGTCTCGGTGGAACCCTCGATGGGGAACGGCGTGTAGACGAGCGCGCCGGCGAGGTCGGAGTCGGGGAAGCGTCCCTGGAGCTCGCCGAGGCTCTCGCCCTCCTCCAGGGCGTAGCCCGCCAGGTAGACCAGCGCCTGGACGTTGTCCTCCGTACCGGCGACGGTGATCACGGCGCCTCCGTAGGAGTGACCCACGAGGACCACCGGGCCGGGGATCGCGCGGACGACCGAGGCGATGTACGCGGAGTCGCCGAGCAGGCTGCGGTTGGGCACGGCCGGGGCGATCGCCCTGATCCCGGCGGCCTTCAGCTCACGGATGACCGGCGCGTAACCGGAGGCGTCGGCGAAGGCACCGTGGACCAGGACGACGGTGGGGCTGGCGGGAAGGGACATGGCAGAACTCCTCGATCGGTGGGACGGGTCGAAACGGCGGACCGGCATGTACGGTCGGCCGCTCGCCACCGCCGCCGCCCGTACCGGGTGGGCACGGCCGGCGGTTGCGGCGGTGGGACGGGGCGCAGTGGCGGTCGGGCGCGGCGGTCGCGCGTGGCGGGGAAGGCTCAGAGACCGAACCGCGCGCGACGCGCCTCGGGCACCAGGCCGGTGTACTCCGGGTGCTTGTGGATCCACGCCCGGATGAAGGGGCAGTACGGCAGGACGTCCAGCCGGCGTGTCCGGGCGTCGTCGAGGGCGCCACGGGCGAGGAGGCCGCCCAGGCCCTGGCCGGTGAACCGGGGATCGATCTCGGTGTGGATGAAGGCGACCTCCCCGTCCGAGAGGAAGTACTCGGCGAAGCCCGCCGTCTCGGTGCCGCCCTCGCCGGCGAGGATCTCGTACCGGGACTTCTCCGGGCGGTCCGTCACCTGTGCTTCCATGTTTCCTCCTGTGCGGTGGTCGTGACGCCGTGCGGGTGGACGGCCCGCCGTCGGCGCCGGGACGGTCCGGTGTTCCCCGGCTCCGGGCCGCTGTGCTCCGGGCCGCTGGGCGCGCTCACCGCGGAACGGTCCTCAGCGCCGCCAGCTGCTGGGCGAAGGGCACCACCTCGTCGTCGGCGGCCGTTGCGGACGGGCGGCCGGCCATCAGTCCGGCGAGTTCGGCGGCCGCCCGCCCGATGCGCGCTGCCAGGCCCGTCGTCCGGGCGTCACCCGCCGAGCCCCAGTCCTCCGGCGCCGCGAAGACGGCGGTCGGGACCACGGTGGCCCTCAAGTGGGCGAAGAGCGGCCGCAGCGCGTACTCCAGGGCGAGGGAGTGGCGTGCGGTGCCGCCGGTGGCGGCGACCAGCACCGGCTTGGCGACGAGCGCATCGCGGTCGAGCACGTCGATGAAGGACTTGAACAGACCGCTGTAGGAGGCGCCGAAGATCGGGGTGACGGCGATCAGTCCGTCCGCCCGCGACACGGCCTCCACCGCGCCGCGCAGCGCGGGGGCGGGGAATCCGGTGATCAGGTTGTGGGCGATGTCGACGGCCAGTTCGCGCAGTTCGACCACCTGGACGTCGACGGGCGCCGAGGCGTCCTCCAGCGGCTCACCGGCCTCGCCGGCCGCCTGCCGCCTGCCGGTCGCCTCGGCGAGCCGGTCGGCGAGCAGCCGGGTGGAGGACGGGACGCTCAGGCCGGCCGAGACGACCACCAGCTTGAGCGGGCTCACCGCTGCCGCTCCTCGCCGTGGCGGACGGCCGGGGTCGGCGGCGTTGCCGGGGCCTGCCGGGCGACCAGGGCCTGGTGGGTCGGTCCCGCCGGGACACCGGCCGGCCGCAGGGCGGCGAACTCCTTGCGCAGGACGGGCACGACCTCCTCGCCGAGGATGTCGAGCTGCTCCAGGACGGTCCTGAGCGGCAGGCCCGCGTGGTCCATCAGGAACAGCTGCCGCTGGTAGTCGCCGAAGCTCTCGCGGAAGGTCAGCGTCTTCTCGATGACCTGCTGCGGGGAGCCGACGGTGAGCGGGGTCTGCTCGGTGAACTCCTCCAGGGACGGGCCGTGTCCGTAGACCGGCGCGTTGTCGAAGTACGGACGGAACTCCCGTACGGCGTCCTGCGAGTTGCGGCGCAT
>NZ_JAQYXC010000261.1:0-319 GCF_036322365.1 Streptomyces sp. SP18CS02 | reverse complement strand
TGGCGGCGCACAGACGGGAAAAGCCCCTCGCGGACGCGCGGGGCATTTTCGTTCGTCGCCGCCGGGGCGGGCCGCGAGTGGGCGCGTGCCGGCGTCTCGTCTGCGGGCTGTTGTCTCCCACCGTCGCGCACCTCCAGGTTGTTGTCTCTGCGCCTCCGGCCGGCGTCGCCGTCTGCCGGGCTCAAGGGGGATTCGTTGGGATTGCCTGGGGGTCGGACGCCGGGTGTCAGTTCTTCGGGGTGACCGACGGGCCCGAGTCCTCAGACTGTATGAGCGAGGTCCTGAGGTGGGCCGTGCCGGGGGCGGTGAACAGCAGCAT
>NZ_JAQYXC010000260.1:0-346 GCF_036322365.1 Streptomyces sp. SP18CS02 | reverse complement strand
GTGATACTTCTCTCGTGTGGGGGGCCGCGGGTGATGGCCCCTTTCCCCGGGGGCCGGGTGCTCCTGAGGCGTGGGGGGGGGCGGGGGGCGGGTGGGTGGGGGGGGGGTGGGGGGGTGGGGGCGGGGGGGGGGGGGGGGGTGCGCGCGTCGGGGCCGGGCCTGCGGTCGGGGGGCCCCCCCCCCCCGCCCCGCCGCCGCGTCCCCGACCAGCACGAGCCGGCCCACGAGCTGCTTGCGCGGGCCTGGAGGTCAGCCGTGGGCTCGCCCGATCTGCGTGCGCGCCGCGGCGCACAGCCGCAGCAGAGCGTCGCGCAGATCAGATCGGAAGAGCGGCGGGTCGGGACAG
>NZ_JAQYXC010000259.1:0-300 GCF_036322365.1 Streptomyces sp. SP18CS02 | reverse complement strand
CAACGAGACGGAGGCCCCCCCCAGACCGCAGGCAAGGGCCGCGGACACCCGGGCTCACAACCATCTCCTCTACTGCCAGCACAAGGGTCTGGAGCAGGGCACCCCGGAGCACCAGCGCCTGCCCCGCGCCCTGAACGAGGCGAACCTGCCCCTGGTGCGGAACGCGGCCGCCCGCTTCCGCTCCCGCAACGACCCGAAGGAGGACGTCGTCCAGGTCGGCACGCTCGGCCTGATCAACGCGATCGACCGGTTCGACCCGGACCGGGGCGTCCAGTTCCCCACCTTCGCCATGCCGACCGT
>NZ_JAQYXC010000258.1:0-304 GCF_036322365.1 Streptomyces sp. SP18CS02 | reverse complement strand
GAACGGCGCTGTCCGGGCCGCTCGGCGCGGTTCGCGCGCAAGCTCCGCCTCCATCGGCGCACACGATGTCCTCGTCGGCCCCGGCCGACGCGCGTGTGTCCGGCGTCCGGGTCAGTCGTGCTTGACTCCGATCTCGTACGCGAACTCCCAGCGCACGACGGCGACGGTGATGGCGGCCCTCACGACGGGGCGGCCCGCGGGCTCGTCCAAGGTGCGTACGCGCACGGAGATCAGGACCCCGACCGAGAGGCCCACCAGGTTGCCCAGTTCCAGGCGGGCGCGGGCCGGGCGGGGCACCTCGCCG
>NZ_JAQYXC010000257.1:0-1531 GCF_036322365.1 Streptomyces sp. SP18CS02 | reverse complement strand
GGGGGCGCTCCGGCTGGGTCGCGTAGGTTCGTAGTCATGATCAGGCGTATACGCGGTGTCGTTCTGCCTGAGCGCGAGGAGCGCACGTTCTGGGTCGAGGGAGAGCGGCTGCGGACTGAGCCGCCTGCTGGGGCGGCAGCGAAGCAGGTGGAGACCGTTGTGGACGGCGGATGGCTTTTGCCGGGACTTGTCGACGTCCACACGCATCCGGGAGCGGAGAGTCCGGAGGACAGGTTCGACGAGGCGTTGTTGCGGCGGCATTTGTCGGAGCACCGGGATGCGGGCGTGCTGTTGGTGCGGACACCGGGGACCGCGGAGCGGATGCCTGGCTGGGTCGACACAGAACCCGATTTGCCGCGCGTCCGATCGGCGGGGCAGTGGCTGGCGACGCCGGGGCGTTTCTTCCCTGGGGCAGGGCGGGATGT
Organism: Streptomyces sp. SP18CS02; assembly: GCF_036322365.1. Taxonomy (NCBI): domain Bacteria; kingdom Bacillati; phylum Actinomycetota; class Actinomycetes; order Kitasatosporales; family Streptomycetaceae; genus Streptomyces; species Streptomyces sp. SP18CS02. The sequence continues at coordinate 1,106 of NZ_JAQYXC010000257.1, read as the reverse complement.
TGGTGAGCACGAGTTGGCGGGGGCAGCGGTTGAGGAGGCCACGGCCTCGTCGGGCTGGTGCAAGGTCATCGGTGACTGGCGGTGGGACGAGCCCGCTGTGCCTCTGGATGTGCTGAAGGCGACCGTGGATGCGGTTCATGCTGTCGGTGGGCGGGTCGCCGTGCACTGCCAGACCGGTGAGGGCTCGCGAAACGCTGTCCTGGCTGGAGCGGACAGCCTTGAACACGGGATGCACCTCGATCCGGATCTCTTGGACCTGATGGCCGGGCAGGGCACCGCGTACATACCCACTCTCTCGGCGTTCGCCGAGAGTGCGGAGGTCTGGAGAGGCCGCGAGTCCAGCGCGAAGCGCTCGAGCTGGCTTCTTGGCTGGCAAGGCATGATCGACAATGTGCGTCTGGCGCACGAAGCGGGTGTCACAGTCCTCGCCGGGACGGACACCTTCCCGTGTGGCACGGTTGCCACGGAGTCTCAATGGCTGCTTCGGGCGGGGATGCCGGCGGAGGAAGCGCTCGGGGCTGCTTCATGGACGGCACGGGACTGGCTGGGGCTGCCGGGTCTGATAGATGGAGCGCCCGCCGATCTCGTCGCGTATGACCGGGACCCTGCTGCGGAGCCAGAGGTTCTTGGACGACCAATGCGCGTGATTCTGCGGGGCCAGGTCATGCGCTGACCATGTGCGTGTTCATTGGCGGGATGACGCAGGAGGGCACACCTGCGTGGATCTGCGGCTCGTGTCGGTCTTCACTGCGGGGCGGCCCACGAATCCGCGCGCTGTTGCTCACCCAGCCCGGAGCATAGACGCCGAAGCCGAAGCTCCCCGGACACGGCGCCGGGGAGCAGTGCATGGAGAAGTATCGAGCGTTGGTGCTCAGCGCTTCTTCGACCAGTCGGAACGAGTGTTCTTCCGGGTGATCCGGCGGGTCATGAGGGTGATGAGTGCCCAGGTCAGGTGTGCTTCGGAGTGCTGAGGGAGGCGTTCGTAGTCGCGGACGTTTCGCCGGGCTTTCATGATCCAGCCGAGGGTGCGTTCGACTTTCCAGCGGCGGGGCAGGACGACGAAGCCCTTGGCTCCACGAGGGCGGGAGACGGTCTTGAGCGTCATG